>CBFGVM010000209.1:0-7262 GCA_965652015.1 uncultured Alphaproteobacteria bacterium | reverse complement strand
TCTGAAAAATTATCTTCACCTTTTGACGAGACGCCGCTAGCGCATGATCGCCCCGAAAACGTTCGCCCTTCGACTGCAACGACACGTCAAGACCGGCATTGACGCCGCGCTCGGATCGCTGGCGGTCGCAATGCTACGCACGATACGTACGACCAACCGCAAGCACATGGCCGATTTTGCCGGCCGCTTCATGCGCACCCTCGGTCCGAAACTCAAGGAACACAGAACCGGCCGCGCCAATCTCGCGGCCGCCTTCCCGGAAAAATCCACCGACGAGATCGAAGCAATTCTGCGCGGCGTTTGGGACAATCTCGGACGTGTTGCGGCCGAGTTCGCCCACATCGATCGCCTGCAAATGTTCGATCCCGACCCGCTGGAGAAGGGCGACATCCTCTACACGAAAGAAGTCGATGCGCGCTTTCGGCGGCTGCGCTGCGACGGCAAGCCGGCGTTGGTCTTCGCCGCCCATCTCGCGAACTGGGAATTGCCGGCTCTGGTTGCGGCCAAATTTCGGCTCGACACGGCGGTGCTCTACCGCCGGCCCAATATCGGCGCGGTGAGCGATGCGATCATCCAGCTGCGCAAAGGCAGCATGGGCAACCTGGTTGCGACCGGGCTGGACGCGCCGCTCAAACTCATACGCGTGCTCGAGGCCGGCGGGCACGTCGCCATGCTCGTCGACCAACATTACGTCAACGGCGTCGACGTGACCTTCTTCGGCCGCCGCTGCAAAGCCAATCCGTTCATTGCCCGCCTTGCGCGCCACATCGATTGCCCGATTCACGGCACGCGCATCATCCGCTTGCCGGATCGCCACCGCTTTCGCGTCGATCTGACCGAGGCCATCGAGCCGCGGCGCGACGCCGCCGGCAAGGTCGATATCGCCGGCACCATGCAGGCGATTACGTCCGTGGTCGAGGCATGGGTGCGCGAGCATCCCGAGCAATGGCTGTGGCTGCACCGTCGCTGGCGCTGATGCATGCTGCCGAACCGTCCTGATACAAACTCGGCGGTACCGAGACCGTTGCGGGAGCCCGACTCGCAGCCGATCCATCGTTGAAAACTTTTTCCGAAGAGAATGGATGCGCAGATCATACGCGCGTGCACGCGCATGACGGATAACTGGCGTCAGTACGTTATCTGCCCGTCTTGATCCTGGTCCACAACCGGTTCATCAGTCGCTGGGTCTTGGGATCGTGCGCGCTAATCGTGTAAAGCTTGCGCATCGTCGCCTCATCCGGGTAGATGCTCTTGTCATCCAGGATCGCCTTGTCGATGAATTTCTGACTGGCCAAATTGCCGTTGGCGTAGGAGATGAAATTCGTATTCTTTGCCGCCACCTCCGGCCGCTGCAGATAGTTGATGAACTCGTTCGCTTCGGCCACGTTTTTGGCGTCGCGCGGGATGGCGAGATTGTCGAACCACAATTGCGCTCCCTCCTTCGGGATCACGTAGGCGATCTCGACGCCGTTCTTGGCTTCCACTGCGCGCTTTTGCGATTGCTTGATATCGCCGGAAAAACCCACCACCAGGCAGATCTCGCCGGAGGCGAGCGAGTTGAGATACTCGGAGGAATGAAATTTGCGAACGTAGGGCCTGAGCTTCGTCACAAGATCGGCGGCCTTCTGCAGATCGGCCTCGTTGCTGCTGTTGGGATCGAGCCCGAGATAATGCAGCGCCGCCGCCAGAATGTCGTCGGAGGAATCGAGGAAGTGCACGCCGCAGTCCTTGAACTTGGCGAGGTTCTCGGGCTTGAACACGATGTCCCAGCTGTCGATCGCCCCGTTCGGTCCCAATACATCGCGCGCCTTGCGCGCGTTGTAGCCGATGCCGGTCGTGCCCCACATGTAGTTGACGGCGTACTGATTGCCGGGGTCATACGTTGCCAAGCGCTGCGAGATCTCCGGCCATAGATTCGCGAGGTTGGGCAGCCGCGCCTTGTCCAGCTTCTGGAAAACGCCGGCCTTGATCTGGCGCTCGAGAAAATAGGCCGTCGGCACCACCAGGTCATACCCGGATTTGCCGGCGAGAAGCTTCGTCTCGAGCGTGTCGTTGGAGTCGAACGTGTCGTAGCGGACCTTGATTTTGCTCTCCTTGCTGAAGTCCTCGACGACCGTCGGAGCGATATAGTCCGACCAATTATAGACGTTGACGACACGCTCGCCCTTGGTTTGCGCAGCAGCAGGCGCGATCGCGACGCACGCGACGGCAACGACGAGGAATCCGATGGGTTGGCGCATGAGCGGAGCCTGGGATCGAGGGAGGGGTAGACGTCTACGGGAGTTCGCCGCCGGGGCGCGTCAGCTCTCGGTCGGCAAGCCGAGCTCTTTCCACGCTTTCATGCCACCGGCGAGATGCGCGTCGTAAGGCAGGCCTGCGGCCTGCGCCATCAGCGAGGCGGTGACCGATCGGTTCCCGGAGCGGCAGGCGAACACGACGCGGCGGCCCTCCGGATCGGGAATGGCAGCCGGATCAAAGTCGGACATCGGCAGATAAAACGCCTCCGGATAGCGTTCGACCTCGGTTTCGTTCGGCTCGCGCACGTCGACCAGCAGAACTTTGCCTTCGGCGAGCCCCCGCGCCACCTCCTCCGGCGGCACATCCTGCACGTTCTCTCGGCTAAGCTGGGCGGACATGGAAACTCCTTCATTCCGGCGCGTATGCCCAAACAAGTCGCGCTTCAGCGTGCAAGAATCAAGAGAGTTGGTGCCGACCGGCGTCAGATCGTCACCTGTGTTCCCACCTCGACCACCCGCCCGGTGGGGATCTGGAAATAATCGGTGGCGTCGTTGGCGATGCGGGTGAGCATGATGAACAGGCGATCCTGCCAGCGCGGCATCCCCGAATGGGCGGCCGGCTTGAGCGAACGGCGCGATAAGAAGAACGACGTCGACATGATGTCGAACGTCCAGCCGAGCCTGCGCGCGATGGCGAGCGCCCTGGGAACGTTGGGCGTTTCCATGAAGCCGAAGCGCAGCACCACGCAGGTGAAGGTCTCGCCCAGCTTCTTGATGCGCACGCGCTCGGCCGCGTCCACCCGCGGCGTAGTAACGGTCTCGATCGTCAAGATGACGTTGTGCTCGTGCAGCACCTTGTAGTGCTTGAGACTGTGCATGAGCGCTGTCGGTGCGGCGTTGGGGGTGCTGGTAAGAAACACCGCGGTGCCCGGCACGCGCGTCGGGGGTTTTTTCTCGAGCATGCGCACGAGGTCATCGAGGGAGATTTCCTGCCGCCGGGTCTTCTCCAACAACAGGCGGCTGCCGCGCCGCCACGTATACATCACCACCATGATCAGGCCGCCGAATGCCAGCGGCACCCAGCCGCCCTCGGCCACTTTGAGCAGATTGGCGCCGAGAAAGGTCAGGTCGATGAACAGGAACGGCACGATCAGTGCGGCCGCCGCGAACGGCGGCCAGCGCCAGACTTTCCACACCACGACGAAAGCCATGGTGACGGTGACCACCATGGTGCCGGTCACGGCGATGCCGTAGGCGGAGGCGAGCGCGCTCGATGAACGGAACAACGCCACCAGCAGCAGCACGCCCACGAGCAGGATGGTGTTGACCCGCGGCATATAGATTTGGCCGAACAGCGCCTCCGATGTGTGGCGAATTTCGAGTCGCGGCAGCAGGCCGAGTTGGATCCCCTGTCGGGTCAATGAATAAGCGCCGGTGATGACCGCTTGGCTTGCAATCACCGTCGCCGCGGTCGCCAACACCACCATCGGCAACAGCGCCCAGTCCGGATAAAGCAGAAAGAACGGATTCTCGATGCTCTTGGGATCGGCCAAGACGAGGGCGCCCTGGCCGAGATAGTTGATGGTGAGTGCCGGCAGCACCACCGTGAGCCACGCGGTCTGGATCGGGGCGCGGCCGAAATGCCCGAGATCGGCGTAGAGCGCCTCCGAGCCGGTGACGACCAGGAACACGGCACCCAGCGTCACAAGCCCGATCATGCCGTGGCTTGCGAGAAATTGGACGCCATAGGCCGGATTGAACGCCCACAACACGGTGGGGTTTTCCACCACCTGCCAGAGTCCGCCGATGGCAATGGCGATGAACCAGACCAGCGTCACCGGGCCGAAGAATGCGGCGACCCGCGCGGTGCCGCGCGATTGGACCGCGAACAGCAGCACCAGAATCAGGATGGTCAGCGGCACCACGTACCGATCGAACGCCGGAGTGACGACCTTGAGGCCCTCGATGGCGGAGAGCACCGACAAGGCCGGCGTGAGCATGGCGTCGCCGTAGAACAGCGCGGCGCCGGTGATGCCGCACAGCATGACCGCGCCCGCGCCTTTTCCCGAGGAACGCTGCACCAGCGCCATCAGCGCGAGCGTGCCGCCTTCGCCCTTGTTGTCGGCGCGCAGCAGGATGACGACATATTTGAGCGTGACGACAAGAATCAGCGACCAAATGATCAGAGAGAGTATTCCGAAAACGGCGGGCTCGTTCGCCGGATTGCCGGGCCCGACCGCCGCGACCACGGATTCGCGCATGGCATAGAGCGGGCTCGTGCCGATGTCGCCGTAGACGACGCCGATCGTCCCCAGCGTGAGCGCCCAGAAACCCGGCTGTGTCGGGCGGTGTGCTTTGGCCGCAATCGCGCCGCCGCGATCAACCGCGGCAGACGTGCTGGGAGGAGACATGAGGGCCTAGATGCTGCAATGCAATATGGAGCAATTGCGCTTATAGCAGAGCCGAATCGCGCCGTCCTCCCGCTTGCTGAGAAAACAGGGCAGACCAGCATCGAGCGCAATTCTTTGTCTCCGCCGGCCTTCAGCGCCTTTCCGGCAAAACGTGAGGTCAAACCGCGACTTGGGTGCCGACCTCGACCACACGCCCGGTCGGAATATGGAAAAAGTCGGTGGCGTCGCTCGCCGATTTCGCCAAGCCGATGAACAAGCGGTCCTGCCAGCGCGGCATGCCGGAATGGCTGGCCGGCTTGAGCGCGCGGCGCGACAGGAAGAACGACGTCGACATCATGTCGAACTGCCAGCCGTGCTGGCGCGCAAGGACAAGCGCCTTGGGCACGTTCGGTGTTTCCATGTAGCCGAATTTGAGCGCCATCAGGCTGAATTGGGGCGAGCGCACCGTGATCTTCACCCGCTCGTCGTCGGATACCCGCGGGGTGTCGGTGGTGATGATGGTCAAAATGACATTGCGCTCGTGCAAGACTTTGTTGTGCTTGAGGTTGTGCAGGAGCGCGGTGGGGGCAAATTCCGGCTGACTGGTGAGAAACACCGCCGTGCCCGGGACGATGTGGGGCGGATGCTTCTGCAGGCTTGCCAGCAACGTGTCGAGCGGCACTTCGCTGCGCCGCGTCTTGCGGGCGAGGATGTGGGTGCCCCGCCGCCAGGTCAGGATCAAGAGCACCATCGCGGCGCCGAACAGGATCGGCGCCCAGGCCCCTTCGAACAGTTTGAGCAGGTTGGCGGAGAAGAAGACAACATCGATAACAATGAGCGGGGCAATGACAAGTCCGACCCGCCACAGCGGCCAATGCCAGAATTTCCAGATGACGATAAAGCCGAGCAAGCCATCGACCACCATGGTGGTGGCGACCGCGATCCCATAGGCGGACGCGAGCGCGGTCGGGGTGCGGAACAGGCCGACCAGCAGCAGGACCCCGATAAGCAACGCACCGGTGACGCGCGGGATATAGATTTGTCCCGCCTGCGATTCCGATGTGTGCAGGATCGCAAGCCGCGGCAGCAGCCCGAGTTGAATGGCCTGATGCACGAGCGAATAGGCGCCGGTGATCACGGCTTGGCTCGCGATCACTGTCGCCGCGGTCGCAAGCACCACCATGGGCAACAGCAATGTCTCGGGCACGAGCCGATAGAACGGATTTTCGATTGCGACGGGATCGGCGAGGACCTTGGCGCCTTGCCCGAAATAGTTGAGCAGCAGCGCCGGGAACACGAGGCCGAACCAAGCGGTCCGGATCGCCTTGCGGCCGAAATGGCCGAGATCGGCGTAAAGCGCCTCCGCGCCGGTGACCACAAGGAAGACGAGGCCGAGCGTCACCAGCCCGACCGATCCGTGCGCATAGAGAAACGCCACCGCGTAGGCGGGATTAATCGCGGCGAGCACGCCCGGATCGTCGTGGATATGGAGAATTCCGGCAGCAGCGATGCTGACGAACCAGACCACCATGACCGGGGCGAAGAAACTCGCGACCCGCGCGGTTCCCCGGCTTTGTGCCGCAAACAAGGCGAGAAGAATGACAACGGTCAAAGGCGCGACATAGTGGTCAAACGCGGGTGCAACCAGCGTCAATCCTTCGACCGCCGATAGCACGGAAATGGCGGGCGTGATCATTGCGTCGCCCAGGAACATAGAGGCGCCGACAACGCCGAGCAGGAATACGACTGTGGTGTGCCGCCCCAGTGCACGTGTCGCCAACGCCGTCAGGGACAACGTGCCGCCCTCCCCGCCGTTATCGGCCCGTAGCAGGATGAGCACGTATTTGATCGCCACCACAACGATCAGCGCCCACAGGATCAGCGACAAAACGCCGAGTACGATGTCGCGCGTGACGGGTCCGGATTCCAACGCTGCGGTCACCGCCACGCGAAATGCGTAAAGCGGGCTCGTGCCGATGTCGCCGTAAACCACGCCGACGCTGCCGAGCGCCAGCGCCCACAAGCCCGATTTGTCGCGCCAAGCCGGCGCGGTAGGCGAAGCGGCCGCGCCGGAAGCGGTGGTGTGGTTCGCTACCTGGGCCATGGGCTTGGTCAGTCGTGGGGCAACAAGGCGGGGCGGCTTATATCACCGCCCATTGGCTGGCAACATGCCCTCGCGGGATAAGTTCCACGTGCGGCGCATGCGCCACAAACGGTCAGCCCACGATATCCCCGTACTCTTCCCTGAGAAGCCCGACCACGACACCGTCAGCGATTTCGGGCTCGATGACCGTATCGAGTTCGACGGTGGCGTGTTGCAGAATTTCGCTGCCGTCCAGGCCGCAAGCCATCAGGTCGGCAATGACACGGTCATTATGTTGGACGCGGGCAACTCCATCGTCCTGCAACACGTGAGTATGAGCAGCCTGCACGGCAGCAATTTTTTGTTCGTCTAGTACTCTCTTTTGTCGCGAGCCTACCCGGCTCGTCCGGGCCGGCCTGTTCCAAGCATCTCGATTCCAGCTTCGGCCACGTTCGCCTGCTTCCGCGCGGCGCAAGCTGCGGGTGCAAAAATCCATGCGGCTGTTCGCCACGGAGGCGATACCGCACCCAACCGACGCGCCCTTAACGGCGG
>CBFGVM010000208.1:0-7272 GCA_965652015.1 uncultured Alphaproteobacteria bacterium | reverse complement strand
AGAGGCCGAACGTGGTGCAGCCATCCGGTGCGACCAACTCTGCAGCCGTGGCGGAAGTCCGCGCTTCTTGGCCGAACAGCGTGAAGGCGAGCTCGTAGCGCGCGTTGAGAAGGGCGATAGTGTCCTCGCTCTGCCCTGATCCCTCGGCGATCCCCCGCATCTCCTCGGCATAGGCGCCGTTTTCCGCGCCGATTGCTTGGCGCCATCGCGTCGCTTCCGCGAACGCTGACTCGCGATTGAGACCGGAGACCGCGAACCGGCGCAGGTAAGTGGCGAGGTTATCGGCGATCTCCCGCGCAAACCGCCGGCCATGGGCAAGGCCGCACGCGTGCGCGTCGCCTTGCGTCGTCAGGAGCGGAATGTCAGTCATGCCTTGCTTGCCTGCCGCAAATCCTTCACCCGCACCGCCTTGCCCTGCGAGCGCGGAATCTCGCCCGGCCCCTTGAGCGCCACATCGCAAGTGACGCCGACCATCGTCTTGACGTGCTGACGAACATCGGCGGCCATTTTCGCGGCGCGCGGCCCATCGTGCGGGGTCGCGAGCTCGACCTCGATGGTGACGGAATCCATCGGCCCCTCGCGGGTGAGCACGAGCTGATAATGCGGCGCGAGTCCGGGAAAACCGACCAGCACCGCCTCAACCTGGGACGGATAGACGTTGACCCCGCGGATGATCAGCATGTCGTCGCTGCGTCCGGTGACGCGCATCATCCGGCGGTGGGTGCGCCCGCAGGCGCAAGGCTCATCGATCAGTCGCGTGATGTCGCGCGTGCGGTAGCGCAGCATCGGCAGCGCCTCCTTGGTGAGCGTGGTGAGCACCAGCTCTCCGGCTTCCCCCAACGGTAACGGTTCGGTGGTCTCGGGATCGATCACCTCGCACAAGAAATGATCCTCCCAGATGTGCAACCCGTTCTGCGCTTGATGGCATTCGCTGGCGACGCCCGGCCCGATGATCTCCGATAACCCATAGGTGTCCATGGCCTTGATGCCGAATTTCTCCTCGAGCTCGCGGCGCATGGCCTCGCTCCAAGGCTCGGCGCCGAAGCAACCATAGCGCAACGGCAGCTTGCGCAGGTCGACGCCCATGCCTTCTGCGACCTCGGCGATGTTGAGGGCATAAGACGGGGTCGCCCCGAGCATCTGCGCGCTGAAATCCTTGAGCAGCATCACCTGCCGTTCGGTCGCCCCGCCCGAGACGGGCACGGTGGTCATGCCGAGCCGCTCGGCGCCGTAATGAAAGCCGAGCCCGCCGGTGAACAGCCCGTATCCGTAGGCGTTGTGGAACACGTCGCCGGGTTTGCCGCCCATGCAGGCGATCGAGCGCGCCATCAAATCCGACCAGAGGTCGAGGTCTGAGCGGGTGTAGCCCACGACGGTCGGCTTGCCGGTAGTTCCCGAGGAAGCGTGCAGCCGCAGCACGTTTTCGCGCGGCACCGCGAACAGGCCGAAGGGGAAATTGTCGCGCAGCTCCGCTTTGACCGTGAAGGGGAATCGCGCAAGGTCGGCGAGCGTCGCAAGATCGTCCGGCTTGATGCCGGCGGCATCGAGCTTGCGCCGGAACGGCGCAACCTTGGCATAGCCGCGCGCGACCGCTTGCTTCAGACGTTTGAGCTGCAGCGCTTCGAGCTCCACGCGCGGCATGGTCTCGGCCGCGCGATCGAACATGTAGGTCTCGTCGCTGCGCATCGCGCCCGTCATTGCGATTGTTCCGATTGGGCGGCGAGCCGCGCGGCCTTCGCTTTGAGCCGCTCGAAGGTCTTGGCCTTCTCGACAACGAAGCGGGTATGGGTGCCGGCGCCGACCTGGTCGAGCTCGTCCTTGACCGTTGCCTCGAACGACACCTTGCGTCCGTCCACCGCGATCACCCGCACCGCAATTTCGACGGTCATTCCCATGAGCGTCGGCGCGAGATGCTTCACGGCGACTTCCATGCCGACCGAATCCTCGCCCGGATCGGCATGCTCGACAATCAGGTCGCGGCACGTGTACTCGATATCGCGGATCATCGCGGGCGTGGCGTAGGTGCGCGCCTGCTCGCCCATGAAGCCGATGGTACGCTCACGGTCGATAATAATGCGATTGACGCGGGACAGGCCCGGGCGAAGGCTTGGTTTCATCGATGACTCCCGATGCTGCCGGAGGATTGAAATCGGTTGTGGGCGCTCGCGCAAGCGAGAGTTCCTTCGCAACGAGTTCTGAGGATAATCCGGCAGCAGCATTGAGGAGCGCCGGGCGAGACACTAGAGTCAAGCCACCATCCATCGCACCCGGCGCCACACTGCCCATGATCAGCCCAGCCAAGCTTGCTCCTTACGCGCAGCACACATTATCCGACGCCGTCATTCCCGAGCTTCCCGGCCACTACCGCGGGAAGGTGCGCGAGAACTATGACCTGAGAAACGGCACCCGCATCTTGATCGCCACCGACCGGGTGAGCGCCTTCGACCGCAATCTCGCAGTGATTCCGCTCAAGGGGCAGGTGCTGACGCAAACCGCGCGCTTTTGGTTCGAGGCGACGCAAGACATCTGCCCTAACCACGTCATCGAGTATCCCGATCCCAACGTGCTGGTGAGCAAGCGCCTCACGATGATGCCGGTGGAGATCGTGGTACGCGATTATCTCGCCGGCAGCACGTCCACGTCGATCCTGCAGATGTACAAAAAGGGCGCGCGCGAGATGTACGGCCACCGGTTCGAGGACGGCCTAGGTGACAATCAGAAACTCCCGCGCACCATCATCACCCCCACCACCAAGGCGGAGCAGGGGGAGCACGATGCGCCGCTCAGCGCCGAGGAGATCATCGCGCGCAAGCTGCTCACCGAAAAGCAATGGCGGGAAGTTTCCGAGAAGGCGCTCGCCTTGTTCACCTGCGGCCGCGAGATGGCGGCGCGGCAGGGACTGATCCTGGTCGATACCAAATACGAATTCGGTTTCGACAGTAAGGGGTCGATCGTGCTCGCCGATGAGGTGCACACGCCCGACAGCAGCCGCTATTGGCTTGCCGCGACCTATCCGGCGCGCTTTGCTGCCGGCGCGCCGCCGGACACCTTGGATAAGGACTTCATCCGCCGCTGGGTGGCGGCGCGCTGCGATCCCTACAAGGAGCCGGTTCCTGAAATCCCGCAAGACGTCATCTTGCAGGCCGCCGCCACGTACGTCGACGTCTATGAAAAGGTCACCGGACGGGAATTCGTGTTGCCCGACCTGTCCATTCCGCCGCTCGCCCGCGTGCGCACAAATTTGCGCAAATATTTTGATAAGGCGGCGTAGCCGGAAATCGCTTTCCGCTCATTCCCGCACAAGCGGGAATCCAGGGGCCGGGGTCCGTAGCCCTGGACCCCCCGCTTTCGCGCATGGGCGTTAAACTAAGCTACGTGTCCCGGATGCGGTGCAGCGCGAAACGAAGTGAAGCGGTGCACTGCTGATCCGGGACCGCTACTGCGCTGCGCCCGGGACACCGGACACTTAATTCGCGACGAAGCAGTAGAACGGGCCGGCGCCGCCCGAGGCCTTCAGGTTGTCCTGGCTGCAGCCGCGCGAGCCATGCGAGGAGTTCCAGGAGTTCATGTGCCGCGTGTTTTGCAGGCCGACGCGATCATGGTGCCCGACGATCGCGGAACCCTCGCCGCTCTTCGTCCAGTTTCCGCACGTGGTATCGCCACCAGCGGTCGAGAAGAGGCCCTGCGGATCCGAGCCGGTCAGGATGTCGTGCGTGTTGACCGCGTCGCCCCGGCCGCTGACCGTTTCGCCTTTCTCGGTCAAAGCCGTCTGCTTGGTGACATTGTTCGAATCCGAATGGAGATCGTCCACGCTCTTCGCCACGACCGTGCCCTTGGCGTTCTGCCATGGCCCCTTGCCGATGCGATCGCGCGCGTTGACCCCGGCGGCGCCGCCCGGCTCGGTCGTGCTCAGATAGGCGCGCCAGTTGGTATTGGTCGAGCCGGCTGCTCTGGCGAGCGCCTGGCAATGCGCGTCGGCGCCGGCAATCCCGCCGAGGTCGGCGCCGTTACCCTTGCCCACGCTGGTGACGAAGAATGTCATCGCCTGTTGCGCCTGCGCCGGACCCGCCATGGCGAGCCCCGTCAACGCAACTGCAGCCAAGAGCGGAAGTCCGGACGTCATGGAGATCCTCCCAATTCGTTTGATTGCATTCGGATAAGTCGCGCCGCGTCAAACGCGACGCGTCGATGATTTTAGCACCCGTGTGTTGGCGGAACCAGCGGTCAGGTTGATGCTGCCGCGGTCAGCACCCCATGCTTTCGCCGGATCGACGGTTTGGTTAGTGTCGTGTGCGATGACATTTGCGCGCACGATTGATGCACCCGACTGCCTCGCCGCGGCGGGCTTGGCCGCCGCGGATGTCGATGCCTGGCTGCAGGCGGAACCGGGCCAGACCGCCGACTTTCCCGCCGATCGGGAGAAATTCTCGGCCTATTGGCGCGCATCGGCGCGCCTGCTGGGTCGGCTACCGCACAAACCGCGCCGCGCCGCGCGCGAGCACGCGGCGGCGACGCTGATTCAAGACCAGGCGCGGGATGCCCGCGAGCGTTTTCTCCGCCGCCACGTCGACGCCGTTTATGACGCGGTGACGCAGCAGCGCTCGCGTTTCGTGCGGGTCGAGGAGCTGGTCATCCGCGCCGCGGATATCCTGCCGGGCCTCGTTCCAACGCAACAGGAGCTCGCCGCCGAGGATGGCTTGATTCAGCGCGACAAGAGCGGGCTCGAGATCGATCAGGGGCTGTTCCTCTCGGCCGTGCTCGGCAGCGAGCGCAGCGGCCGGCATCTCTGCCACGCCATGCTGTTGCCGCGCGCCGAAGCGCAAGCCTTGCTGCCGCAGTTCCAGCGCGACGGAGTGGTCGAACTGAGCGGCGCGTCGGTCCACCGCGTCGGCAAGGCCGCGGTGGTGACGCAGAACAATCCGCGCTTTCTCAATGCCGAAGATCAGACCTCGCTCGACGGCGCCGAGATCTGCGTCGATCTGGCGCTGCTCGACCCCGCGAGCGAGATCGCCGTCATGCGCGGCGTCGTGGTGGACCACCCGAAATACAAAGGCCGCCACGTCTTCGGCGCCGGCATCAATCTCACCCATCTCTATCACGGTCGCATCCCGTTCGTTTGGTATCTCCAGCGCGACCTCGGCTACGTCAACAAGATCTATCGCGGGCTCGCCTTCGCCGACGATGCGCCGCCCGACGAGTTCGGCGGCGACACGATCGAGAAGCCCTGGATCGCCGCGGTCGAATCGTTTGCGATCGGCGGCCATTGCCAAATCTTGCTGGTGATGGACTACGTGCTCGCCGAGCGCGGAGCGTTCCTCACGCTTCCCGCCCGCAAGGAGGGCATCATCCCCGGCGCTGCCAATATGCGCCTGCCGCGCTTCACCGGCGACCGCATTGCGCGCCAAGCGATCCAGTACGAGCGCCGGCTCGAGTGCGACAGCCCGGAGGGGCGGCTGATCTGTGACGAGATCGTGTCCACGGGCGAGATGGACGGCGCAATCGAGCGTGTGGTCACGGGGCTGACCAATTCGGGCGTGGTGAGCGCCGCCAGTAACCGGCGCGCCTTCCGCATCACGCAGGAGCCGCTCGATACCTTCCGCGCTTACTTCGCCGTCTATGCACGCGAGCAGGCCTATTGCCATTTCAGCCCGGCGTTGATCGCCAATCTCGAGCGCTACTGGAACGCCCAGAGCCGCAAGCCTTGATGCGGTGGTGCTGTTTTGTCGCTACGGTGGATTGGATTCCACACTGTGCGGCAAGCTCGGTCTGCTCCCTCCCCCGCTCGCGGGGGAGGGGTGGGGAAAGGGTTGACGCGAAGGCAGTTGGTTGCGCCCCCTCCCTGTCCCTCCAGTCGAAGTCGGATGTTTCCGACTTCGACCGCTCAATAAGACGGCCGAACTCGGGTAAACCCGAGTTCGGCTGCAGGCGGGGGGACGATGTGGCCCCGTCCGTCGAGCTACGACGAGCGAGCGCGCAGCAATTCGAAAGGCGCGTGCGTATTCTGCGCCTTTGCCCACCCTACTTACTTGTTGATCCGGTCGAGGTTGGCCGTCATCCGCACGATCGCGCGCCGGAACCGTGCGAGGTCGCTGCGGCTAATGCCGGCTTCCGCCTCCTCGGTGATGCCGCGGGCGACCGCGAGCAACTCCCTGCGCATGCGTCGCGCCTTGGTCGTGAGCCACACGTGCGACCTGCGCTTATCGTTGCTGCTGCGCAGCCGGCGGATCAGGCCGGACTTTTCCATACTGCGGAGCGCGATCACGGTCGTCGGCTCCATCATGCCGACTCGCGCAGAAAGCTCGCGTTGCGTGAGGCCGTCCTCGTTCCACAGCACGCGCAGGAAATACCACTGGCCGCGCGTGACCCCATAGGCGGCGATGCGCCGTTCCAACAGGCGCTGAAAAACGCGGTGGGCGTCGCGAACCAGATAGCCCGAGCTTTCGCTGGGCGGGAACTCCGGCCGCCGCGACGGCTGGCGCTTGGACCTTCGGCGCGAAGCCACGCGGCTCCCCCTGCGAGCTGCACCGGCGGCTCTACTCGGTTCTGATGCACTGCGGCGACGCATTCGGGCGATGGCAAGTTGCGGACGTTGACACCGTTTTCGTTCCCAGCCCATAATACTTAGAATTCTATGTAATGGAACCGGACGCCGGACGTAGCTCCGGTGGCGGTTCTAACACTTCGCAGACCCGGGTAGGCGATTACGGGTCACGCCGCCTTCACACGATGGAGCGTCAGAGCCATGCAAAAAACGCTGCGCAAGGAAAAGCTCTCCCCCGCCAAGCAGCACCCCGCGTCCGACCTGCGCAGCACGCTCGAGTGGCTGCGCACGCAGGGCGACCTGATCGAGACCGACAAACCGGTCGATCCCGACCTCGAAGTCACCGGCCTGCAGAAGCACATGGACGGCGGCTGCCCGGTGCTGTTCAACAAGGTCAAGGGCAAGCCCAAGCACCGCGTGCTCACCAACCTGTTCGGCGACATCAAGGTGATCAACAAGATGTTCGGCTGGAAGGACGACGCCGAGCGGGTGAAGAAGCTCGCTCACGCCCTGAGGCATCCGCTCAAACCGGTCGAAATTCCGCAGGACGAGGCGCCGTGCCAGGAGCACGTGATCAAGTCGCCGAAGGACGTGAACGAACACATCGTGGCGATCCGGCATACTACCTACGAGCCCGAGTTGACGGTTGGGTCGGCGATCCGCTGCGTCACCGGTCCGCAATTCGATGGCGGCTCCGACCTCGGCTACAACCGCATGAATTTCCGCTGGGG
>CBFGVM010000207.1:0-7302 GCA_965652015.1 uncultured Alphaproteobacteria bacterium | reverse complement strand
TGCGGGCCGCGAAATCGACGTAAATCAACGTAAAGTTCGCTCGCCTAGGACGCTCGCGAAATTGCGTCGGTCCGGCGAAGCTCGGCGGAGGGGGTCGACAGGGGTGAAGCTGGGAGGACTGCATTTCGTGCGCGCTTGCGTCGCGGCGGCGCTGACCGTGCTCGCGGCCGGCCTTTCCCCGGCGCGCGCGGTGGAGGCGATCAACGTGCGCACCGATGCGCAGGCGATCGATCTCACCGACTCCGCCGAGCGCCATCGCACCGAGGCTGACCGCCTGCTCGTCTCCGCCGCACCCGGCCCGGATGGAATTATCCGGCGCATGGACGTGCGCGCGCGCGAGGGAAACACAAATTGGGCGGTGTTCGCGCTCGCCAATTCCGGCGACGAACAGATCGAGCGGCTGATCGTCGTGCCGCACTACCGCATGGTCGGCTCGGGTGTGTTTTGGCCCGATCTCGGCCGCTCCCGTGTCGCCAGCATCACGTCGAGCGGCGAACGCCCCGAGCGCCAGGACAGCGCCACCGCCGATATTTTCCGCATCACGCTCGATCCCGGCAGCGTGATGACGTATGTGCTCGAGCTGCGCACGGATAAGCTCAACCAGCTCTATCTGTGGCAACCCGAAGCCTACAAGGACAAGGTCAACAGCCTCACGCTCTACCACGGGATCGTCATCGGCATCGCCGGATTGCTTGCGCTGTTCCTGACCATTCTGTTCGTGGTCAAGGGCAGCATGATGTTCCCCGCCGCCGCCGCGCTCGGCTGGGCGGTGCTCGTCTACATCGGCCTCGACTTCGGCTTCTGGGGAAAGGTGTTCGCACTCTCTGCGGACTCCGAGCAAATCTGGCGCGCCTCGGGCGAGGCGATCCTGGCGGCGACGCTGGTCGTATTCCTGTTCGCGTATCTGAACCTCAACCGCTGGCACGTTCGCTATGCCCACATCACGCTCGCCTGGCTCGCTTTTCTCGCTGCACTCGTTGCGTTGGCCTTGTACGAGCCGCCGATCGCGTCCGGTATTGCGCGTGTCTCGCTCTTTGCCGTCGCGCTGCTCGGATTCGCGCTTGTCGTCTATCTTTCATTCCACGGCTTCGACCGCGCCGTCCTGTTGATCCCGACCTGGCTCCTGCTCGTGCTGTGGGTGATCACGGCAGCGTTCGCCGTGACCGCGGTCGTCACCAACGACATCGTCGGCCCGGCGCTGCTGGGCGGTCTGGTCCTGATCGTCATGCTGATCGGTTTTACGGTGATGCAGCATGCGTTTGCCGGCGGCATAACCAGCGGCATCGTGTCCGACGTCGAGCGCCGCGCGCTGGCGCTCACCGGCGCGGGCGACATGATCTGGGATTGGGACGTCTCCGCCGACAAGGTGTTCACCAGTCCGGAAACCGAGGCGGTGCTCGGGCTCAAGCGCGGCTCGCTCGAAGGGCCGGCCGCACGTTGGCTCGACGTGCTGCACCCGCTCGATCGCGATCGTTTCCGCGCCGTGCTCGACAGCGTGCTCGAGCAACGCCGCGGCCGCCTGAGCCAGGATTTCCGCCTGCGCACGCCCGATGGCCATTATCTGTGGTTCACGCTCAAAGCGCGCCCGGTGGTCGGCTCGGACGGCGAGGTGGTGCGGCTGGTAGGCACGCTCACCGACGTCACCGAATTCAAGAATGCAGAGGAGCGGCTCCTCCACGACGCGGTGCACGACAATCTAACCGGGCTGCCCAATCGTGAGCTGTTCCTCGACCGATTGGAGGGCGTGCTCGCGCTCGCCAAGGCCGATCCGGCAATCAAGCCGACGGTGGTGATGATCGATCTCGACCGGTTCAAGCAGATCAACGACTCGGTCGGCATCGCGGTTGGCGATTCGATCCTGCTGACGCTGGCGCGGCGGCTTGCTCGATTGCTCAAGCCGCAGGATACGCTCGCCCGGCTCGCGGGCGATCAGTTCGCGCTCATTCTTTTGTCGGAGCGCGAAACCGAGCGCATCATCGCGCTTGCCGAGACGCTGCGCAAAGGGTTGCGCGCGCCGATCACCTTCAACGACCGAGAGCTGTTTCTCACCGCATCGATCGGCGTTGCGCTCGGCGACGGTGAGCCGCGCCGCACCGAGGAGGTGCTCAAGGATGCGGAGCTCGCGATGTATCATGCCAAGCGCATCGGCGGCGACCGCATCGAAGTATTCAAGCCCTCGATGCGGGCACGCCAGAGCGACCGTGCGACGCTCGAATCCGAGCTGCGGCGGGCGCTGGAGCGCGAGGAGGTCACGATCCTCTACCAGCCGATCGTGCGGCTCGAGGACCGCTCCGTTGCAGGGTTCGAGGCGATGCCGCGCTGGCATCATCCCAAAGTGGGCCGCGCCTCGCCCGCCGAGTTCATCGCGGTCGCCGAGGAAGTCGGCCTCATCGTCGAACTCGGCATGTTCGTGCTGGAGCGCGCCGCGCAGCAGCTGAGCAGCTGGCAGCGTATCGTGCGCCGGCGCGATCCGCTGTTCGTCAGCGTCAACATGTCGTCGCGGCAATTGCTGCGGCAGGATCTCATTCACGATCTGCGCACGGTGATCTCGCGCGCGGCCCTTGCACGCGGAACGCTCAAGCTGGAACTCACCGAGTCGCTGGTAATGGAAAATCCCGAGCATACCGCGCAGATGCTCCAGCGCATCCGTGACCTTGGCGCCGGCTTGGCGCTCGACGACTTCGGCAGCGGCCACGCCTCCCTCGCCTATCTGCAGCGCTTTCCTTTCGACACGATCAAGATCGGCCAATCCTTCGTGCGCACGAACGGCAAGGGCTCCCGCCCGGTCATCTTGCGCTCGATCATCGCGCTCGCGCACGATCTCGGCATGGAAGTGGTGGCCGAAGGAGCTGAAACGGATTCGGATGCGGTCGAGCTCTATCAGCTCGGCTGCGAGTACGCGCAGGGCAATTATTTCGGCGGGCCGATGAGCGCGGATGACGCCAAGGCACTGTTGCAGGACGAGCGCGTGGGCGAAGAGAGCGATATCGCGCCGCGTAAACGCAGCGTTCAGTAATCGCCGACGGCCTCTCCTACTCCGCTCACGCCGGCGCAAGCGCACAGGCTAAGTCAAAGGCCGTCATTGCCGGGCTTGACATCGCAAGTTTACCGGAGTTGCGGCGCATAACACGCGCAACGCGGGCGAGCCCGAGTTGCCCTGCAATCCATCGATTGGGCGCGTTTACGCGCGTCTTCGCCGCGCGCGCATGACGGGGCTGGACGGGTAACGACTACGCGTGCCCGGACTGGCTCGAGAGCATGCCGAGATCGATGCCGATCTTCTTCAGCGCCTTCTCGTATTTGCCGCCGGTGTCCTGACCGAAAATCAGTTCGGGATCGGCCGCGCAGTGGAGCCACCCGTTATGCTGGATTTCATTCTCGAGCTGGCCCGGCGCCCATCCGGCATAGCCGAGCGCGAGAACGGCGCTGTGCGGACCCTCTCCGCGCGCAATCGCCTTGAGAATGTCGAGCGTTGCGGTCAGGCAGATACCTTCGTCGATCGGCAGCGTCGAGTTCTCGATGAAAAAGTCGCTCGAATGAAGCACGAAGCCGCGCTGGGTATCGACCGGCCCGCCCTTGAGCACTTTCACGCCGCCTGCGCGCCCCGGCAACTGAATCAGCTCCGACGCCGGGATGACCTCGAGCTGCACCAGAAGGTCGGCAAAGCTGATGTGCGAGGCTGGTTGGTTCACGACAATGCCCATGGCGCCTTCGGTCGAATGCGCACAAACATAGATGACGCTGCGTGCGAATCGGTCATCGCCCATCGACGGCATCGCGATCAACATCTGTCCGTCGAGATAGCCGCGCTTGGACACCTTACGCGGCTGCGACTTCAATCTGCCCGCTCGGCCCGTCCCCTGGGGCCGAGGCGCATCGGATTCAGCGCCGACCGGCGCCTCATCGTCTTGCATGGTTGTCTTACGAGGAAACTTCATGTCGAAATGCTACCTGATTGGGCGTCGATTGCAAACGAGGCGGCCCACCAATCCCTGCACGCTTCGTGCCATGATACGGGGCAACGCGCGTAAGATGTGTGTCTTTTTCATGTACTTTCCACCAGCCGATCCGGTCGATCACGCGTCTGCTCACGATGAATTCAGTGGCACACGAAAAGTTTCGCCCGTAGATCGACGATCATGATCACGGGCTTCGATGGGCTGCGGCGGACCGTCGCGCTTGGCGCGATCGGCATCTGCGCGGCGAGCCTGATTGCCGCAAGCAACGCCGCCGCCGCCGCCGACGCCTCGCGCTGGGACGGCGATGCACGCAGCGCCGTGCGTCTCATCGCGGGCTCCTCGCCGCCCGACGGCGGGCCGATTCGCGCCGGCGTCGAGATCAGGCTCAAGAACGGCTGGCACACCTATTGGCGCTATCCCGGCGATGCGGGCGTGCCGCCGCGCTTCGATTTTTCGCAGTCGCAGAACCTCAAGTCGGTCGAGGTGCGGTGGCCCGCACCGCAACGGATCCCGGAACAGGGGCTGGTTGCGATCGGATATACCGGGGACGTCATCCTGCCTCTGGCGATCGTGCCGCAGATCAGGGGAGAGCCGGTCAAGCTGCACCTCAAGCTCGACTACGCGGTATGCGAGAAGCTGTGCGTGCCCGCGGAAGGAACGGCCGAACTGGTGCTCACCGGTGGCGCCTCATCGCAAGAGACGGCGCTTGCCGCGGCCGAAGCGCGGGTCCCGAAGAGGATCGCCCTTGGCGAAGGCTCGGCCCTTATCGTCAGATCCGTCCGCCGCGATGATACTGGCCGTCGACCCCGCATTATCGTCGACGTCGCAGTGTCGCCCGCAGGCGAGATCGCTCTGTTCGCTGAGGGGCCGACAGCGGATTGGGCCCTGCCGGTGCCGGCGGCGGTCGATGGCGCGCCGAAAGGGTTGCAACGCTTCGCCTTCGAACTCGAGGGCGCACCGCCCGGAGCCAGTTACGGCGGCGCGCGCATCGCGCTCACCGCCGTCGCGGGAGATGCCGCCATCGAGGTCGTTACCCGTCTCGACTAATTCGCCGGGCGCGCTAATTTGGGTGGTGCGCCTGCGAGGCCGCGAGGGATGCGGGCGAAGGTTCAAGTTTCACATGCAAGCGAGAGGATGACGACCATGCCCATCAAGGTCGGCGATCGAATGCCGGAGGCGAAGTTTCGCGTAATGACGTCGGAGGGGCCGGCGTGGAAGACCACCGATGAAGTCTTCAAAGGCAAGAAAGTCGCCCTGTTCGCGGTGCCCGGCGCCTTCACCGGCACCTGTCACAAGATGCACGTTCCTTCGATCGTGCAGAACGCCGACGCCATCAAAGCGAAGGGGGTCAACACCATCGCCGTCACCGCCGTCAACGACGTGTTCGTGATGGATGCCTGGAAGAAGGCATGTGCTGCCGACAAAGTCGACTTTTTGGCCGACGGCAACGGCGAGTTTGCCAAGGCGCTTGACCTCACCCTCGACGCTTCGGGCCTCGGCCTCGGCACGCGCTCGAAGCGCTACTCCATGCTGGTCGAGGACGGCGTGGTGAAGAAGCTCAATATCGAAGAGGCGCCGGGCAAGGTCGAGGTGTCGGGCGGCGACGCCTTGCTCAAGCAGCTCTAGAGGCGGATCCCGAAGTCGACGAGCCGGCGCTCCGTTGCCATGCAAGCGGGAATCCCGGAGGGCCCCGGGACGAGCAGATGTGCGCGGCTCGGGAGGGCCTCTATTCGCCAGGCGACGCCGCCGGGCGGCTCTTGCCGGTACGCGAGCGCGCCTCCTCGAGACCCATGCGTGCCAATTTGTCGGCACGCTCGTTGAGCACGTGGCCGGCATGGCCGCGCACCCAATGCCAGCGGACCCGATGACGTGCCAACAGCGCATCGAGCCGCTGCCAGAGATCGACATTCCTGACCGGCTTCCTATCGGCGGTGCGCCAGCCGTTGCGCTTCCATTGGTTGATCCACGACAGGATCCCATTGCGCAGATATTGGCTGTCGGTGTGAATGTCGACGAGACAGGGCCGCTTGAGCGCTTCCAGCGCCGCGATCGCGGCCATCAATTCCATGCGATTGTTCGTGGTGTGCGCCTCGCCGCCCCTCAGCTCCTTCTCGTGATCGCCGAAGGCGAGGATCGCACCCCAACCGCCCGGCCCCGGATTGCCGGAGCAGGCGCCATCGGTGTGGACGACGACGTGCGGCTCGCTCATCCTTCGATTCCGTAGTCGCGCACGCTCTTGACCGACTGATGGAAGCGCAGCTTGCGGTAATACTCGAACGGATCCTTCGGCCGCACCAGTGCGCCAGCCGGCACATCGAACCAGTCGACCAGCCGCGTCAACAGAAAGCGCAGCGCAGCGCCGCGGGCGAGCAGCGGGAGTGTGCGGCGCTCCTCCTGCGAGAGCGAGCGCACCTGCGCATAGGTCTGCAGCAGGCTCTTGCCTTTGGTCACGTTGTAGGAGTGGTCGCTCTCGAAGCACCAGGCGTTGAGGCAGATCGCCACGTCGTAGGCGAGCGCGTCCGTGCAGGCGAAATAGAAATCGATCAGTCCGGAAAGCTTGTTGCCGAGAAAGAACACGTTGTCGGGAAAGAGGTCGGCGTGGATGACGCCCTGTGGCAAATTCGACGGCCATGCGTTTTCGAGATGCGCGAGCTCGGCCGCGAGAAATTGCTTCAACTCGGGCTGCACCTCGTTCGCGCGCGCGCTACAGCTCTCGTAGAGCGCCCGCCAGCCTTCCACCGAAAGCGCGTTGACGCGGTTGTGCGTGAAATCGAGCCCGGCGAGATGCAGCCTCGCCAGCGCTTCACCCAGCGCCGCGCAATGAGCAGGCGATGGCCGCCGGATCCACATGCCATCGAGAAACGTGATCACCGCCGCTGGACGGCCGGCGATGTGACCCAGCACTTCGCCCCGCTTGTTCTTGACCGGCTGCGGGCAGCTGATACCACGCGCATGCAGGTGCTCCATCAAGCCGAGAAAGAACGGCAAGTCGTTGGCCGCCACGCGCCTTTCGTAGAGAGTGAGGATGAAATAACCGCGGCTGGTGTGAACGAGGAAGTTGGAGTTCTCCACGCCTTCGGCGATGCCCTTATAGGCGAGCAGTTCACCAATGTCGTAACCGGCGAGAAAGGCCCCAAGCTCTTCCGCCACCACATCGGTGTAGACAGCCACGGTCATTCCTCATGCGTGTGCCTGCTCCGGGCGATGGCAGATCCGGAATCAGGCTCGGTGGGGACGCGACGAATGCTGATGTCCAATGACTGATTTCTAGGTACGGGAGCTGCGCTGCCTCACGCGCGAGCTCATTCCGCGGCCTCGCGCCCTCGCAAGACCCGCGGCAGCG
>CBFGVM010000206.1:0-7367 GCA_965652015.1 uncultured Alphaproteobacteria bacterium | reverse complement strand
TTGAGGCCGGCGATCAGATTGGACCCGATGAAGCCGGCTCCGCCGGTGACCAACAGCATCCCTACCCGCCGCGGTTCCTTGGCCTCCCTTTGCCCCAGGGCGTCCAACCGTGCAACGTCTCGAGCGAAACAGCGTAAAGCGGGCCGGGCCGCGATATTGTAGGCCTCGGCACACTGGACAGGCCCCCAGAGGCGCGCTAACCGGCCTTTCTACTCAACCCCAGGCGCGCCGAGGATAGCACTGACCATATATTCAGTTCTTCGGTTAAATTGAACTCTTCACGGCTTGCGGTGCCGCGGACCATGTCGAACTCGCCGCTTCTGATCATCCCTTACATGTGGATCGGCGATTTCGTTCGCTGTCACACGGTCGTAAAGCTGCTGAAACAACGGTTGCCAACTGCAGCAATCGACGTGTTGACCACATCGATGGTCGCCCCCCTCCTCGATTATATGCCGGGAGTTCGCAAGGGCATTGTCGCCGACTTGCCGCGCCGACGCCTTGCCTGGAAGGAGCATCACGCGCTCGCTCACAGGTTGCGGGCAGAAAACTATGCTCAGGCGTTGGTCATGCCGCGGACTTGGAAAGCAGCATTGGCGCCCTCGCTTGCCGGAATTCCGCGCCGCACTGGCTTCGTCGGCGAGGCCCGTTTTGGGCTGATCAATGATTTACGCTTCGGCGAGCGCCGGCTCCCGCGCATGGCCGACCGCTGTGCCATGCTGGCCCTCCCCAAGGGTGAAGCCGCACCGGCCGCGTGGCCGTTGCCTGAACTCAAGGTGCCGGCGCCCGAATGCGCCAGCTGGCGGCGACGGCTGAGCCTCGCGCCCGACGGCCGCGCCGTCGTTGTGCTCGCACCGGGCGCGGTCGGCCCATCCAAGCGCTGGCCGTCCTACGCCGAGCTCGCGCGCCGGCTTGCCGCCGAGGGCCATTGGATCTGGGTGATCGGCGGACCGAACGAAAAGGAACTTGCTGCCGAAATCGCAAACCGTGATGACATTCGCGATCTCACCGGGCCCGACCTGCGCAACGCCATTCTCGCGCTCGCCACGGCCGATCTCGCCGTATCGAACGATTCCGGTCTGCTGCACGTCGCAGCTGCTCTCGGCACCCCGGCTATCGGAATCTTCGGTCCGACCAGTGCATGGCACTGGGCTCCGCTCAACCCGATCGCCGCAACCATCGAAACCACGCACGATCTGCCGTGCCGACCTTGCCATAAGCCGCTCTGCCGTCTCGGCCATCACCGCTGCATGCGCGATATTTCTGTCGATCGGGTCGTCACGTCGGTCCGGCAAATCATTGCCGCTGCGCCTGCCCGTGCGTCGATCTGAGCCTCGCATTGCCCATTTGCCCGGAACGATCCGCGCGCCGAATGCTTAGGCCAGCTGTTCGAGTGCACCGAGGACATCCGAGACGGACGGCTGCAGGTGCTTGCCCCCAACCACTGCGATCGGTCCAGCCCCCCTCGGTCCGGTGAGGCCGGGCTCGCTCCCCACGAAGATTGCGACGAGCGGCACGCCCAGCGCCGCCGCGAGATGGATGAGCCCGGTATCCACGCCGATGACGAAGGATGCCCCCGCGATGAGCGCCGCCATGCGGTCGAGCGATTGCCGTTCTGCCACGCGGGCATTCGCGAGCGCCGCAGCGATGCGCCCGCTGCGCGCGTGCTCCGCCTCGGTCCCCCATGGCACCAAGAGCGAACTTGCACGCGCGGAGAGCGCGCGACCGAGTGCGATCCACGAGGCCTCGGGCCATTCCTTTTCCGGGCGTGCCGTAGCATGAAGCAGGATCCCGTATGGCGCTCCGGTCGTTTCTCCAATTTCCTTGCGCGACAGCCCGAAGTCGATGCCGCCACCGGGCGTGTAGCCGAGCGCGAACCCGGTGAGCATGCGATTGCGTGCGATGGCGTGGAGATCGCGCGCGACGCGATGCTTCACGTCGTAAAACCGGGACGCGGCCGGCTCGCGGATGCTCTCCGCGTCATAGCCGTGCCGCTGGCCGCGGGCGAGCCGCGCAACGAGCGCGGAGCGCACCAGGCCTTGGGTGTCGATGACATCATCGTAGGCGCGCGCCCGAAGGACGCGAGCGAAGCCAGCAATCTCGCGCCACGTCGATGATGCAAGCAGCGTCCTCCGCCAACGGCGGGACGCGATCGGGATGACGTCGGAGACGGCCGGATGAATCCGAACCAGCGGCGCGAATGCCTCCTCCACCACCCAGCAAAACCGTGCCTGTGGCCGTTGCCGCCGCGCCTCGGTCAGCGCCGGCATGTGATGGATCACGTCGCCGAGCGAGGAGGTCTTGATGAACAGGATGTCGGACATTTGCAAAAAGTTCTGCCGTTCCTGCGAGTCATGGCGGCTTGTCACCGGGCGCGAACGCGTGCATTCACGCCAGCCAGCGGAGGTTCGCGAGACCAGAAGCAGCAACGCCAAGCAGCATGAGCGTGCCCCCAATATGACGGTCCTGGTCACCGGCGGCGCCGGCTATATCGGAAGCCACATGGTTTACGCCCTCCTCGAGGCCGGAGAGCGGGTGGTGGTGCTCGACAACCTTGCAACCGGCTTCGATTGGGCGGTCGCGCAGGGCGCCGCGCTCATCATCGGCGACGCCGGCGATCAGCCACTCGTGACCGAATTGATCGCCAAGCATCGCATCGATTCGATTATCCATTTCGCGGCCTCGGTGGTCGTGCCTGACTCGGTTCGCGATCCGCTCGCCTACTATCGCAACAACACGGTGAACTCGCGCGCCTTAATCGAGGCCGCCGTCAAAGGGGGCGTGCGCCATTTCATCTTCTCTTCGACCGCCGCCGTCTACGGCAATCCCGAGCGGATACCGGCACGCGAAGAGGATGTCACGGTTCCAACTTCGCCGTATGGGTCCTCCAAACTGATGACCGAGGTCATGCTGCGCGACGCAGCGAGCGCCCACGGTCTGCGCAATGTCATTTTGCGATACTTCAACGTGGCTGGCGCCGACCCACTCGGCCGCAGTGGCCAATCGACCAAAGGGGCGACCCACCTTATCAAGGTCGCGGTGGAAGCGGCGCTCGGTCTGCGGCCGAAGGTCGACGTCTTCGGTACCGACTATCCGACGCCGGACGGCACCTGCATCCGCGATTATATCCACGTGTCCGATCTCGTCCGCGCGCATTCCGACGCGCTTGCGTATTTGCGCACGGGCGGCTCCTCCGTCACGCTCAACTGCGGTTACGGCCGGGGTTTCTCGGTGCTCGAAGTGATCGATATGGTGAAGCGCGTTTCCGGCATCGACTTCAGGACCGAATTCGCTCCCCGGCGGTTGGGAGATCCTGCATGGCTCGTGGCGGCTTCCGACCGCGTTCGCGCTGTGCTCAAATGGCAGCCGCATTTCGGCGATTTGGAAACCATCGTGTGCCACGCGCTGGCATGGGAACGCAAGCTTCTAACGCGCACTTGCTGACGCCTGCGGAGTCGTCGATTTCCGCTTGAAAACCACGCTGGGCTGGGCAAGAACGGCTCGCCGCAGCGCCGCCGAATCTACTCGCGCCGCGTAATGGATGGGTATGCTCAAGTCGTATTTTCAACGACGGTTCGCCGACCCCAACGGCACGGCCGTGTTGGTCCGCCGGTTGCTCGTGGAGCAGGCCGCCGGACAGTGGCGGCGCTACGTACTCGCATTCGGCCTGATGGGAATAGCCGCGGCGAGCACCGCGCTCGGCGCCTATTTGGTGGGCGATGTGATCAATCAGGCTTACGTCCACAAGAACCTTCCCGGCATCATCATTCTCGCCGTCGTCACCGCCGTGATCTTCATGATCAAGGGAATAGCCACCTACGGGCAGTCGGTGATGCTCGCCCGCATCGGCAACAGGATCATCGCCGAGAATCAGCGGCGGATGTTCGCCAAGCTGCTCCGGCACAACATCGGTTTTTTTGCCGACCGCCACAGCTCCGAGTTCATGGCGCGCTTGACCACCGGCGCCGCCGCCGCCAGCCAGGTGCTGAACCTGCTGATCACCTCGTTCGGTCGCGATCTCCTTTCGCTCATCGGCCTCCTCGCCGTCATGGCCGTGCAAGACCCGGTGCTCTCTGCGCTCAGCATCATCGTGGTGCCGCCGGCCATGCTGATCCTGCGCAAGATGATTCGCCGCATCAAGACGATCGCGCACCATCAGTTCACCGGCAGTGCGCGCATTCTCGAAACGCTGCAGGAAACGTTACAAGGCATCCGTATCCTCAAGGCGTTCACGCTCGAGGATGCCATGCGCGAGCGCTTCGACTCCCGTGTTGCGGAACTCGAGCACGAGTCGAATAAGTGGGCGCGGGTCGCCTACCGCTCGGGGCCGCTGATGGAGGCCCTCGGCGGCTTCGCCATCGCCGGCGCGCTGGTTTACGGCGGCTTCCGCGTCATCGAAACCGGGGCAACGCCCGGTCAATTCTTCTCGTTCCTCGCCGCCTTCATGCTCGCCTACGAGCCGGCCAAGCGGCTCGCCCGCCTCAATCTCGACCTCAACAGCGGCCTGGTCGGAGTGCGCATCCTGTTCGAGGTCATCGATCATCCGCCCACGGAACCCGCCGAAGAAGACAAGCCGTCGCTCAAGCTTTCGCAGGCACGGGTGGAATTCGCAAACGTGCAGTTCGCGTACCGCCCGGGCGAGAAGGTCATCAAGAACCTGTCCTTCGTCGCCGAGCCCGGAAAGGTCACTGCGCTGGTCGGGCCCTCGGGCGGCGGCAAATCGACGATGTTCAACTTGATGTTGCGCTTCTACGAGGTCGACGGCGGCGCCATCGTCATCGACGGACAGAACATCTCGACGGTATCGCGGCGCTCGTTGCGCACCCAAGTTGCCTATGTCGGGCAGAATGTTTTCCTGTTTCGCGGCTCGGTGCGTGAGAACATCGCGCTCGGGCGTTTGGGCGCGACCGAGGCCGAGATCGTCGCCGCCGCCAAGGCCGCGTACGCCCACGAGTTCATCATGGCTTTCCCGCGCGGATACGACACGCCGGTCGGCGAACATGGGCTGCAGCTCGCGGGCGGCGAGCGCCAGCGCATTGCAATCGCCCGTGGCCTGCTCAAGGACGCGCGGCTCATCCTGCTCGACGAGGCCACCGCCTCGCTCGATTCCGAATCCGAGCGGCAGGTTCAGGGCGCGATCGAGCATCTGTGCCAGGGACGAACGACCATCGTGATCGCCCATCGTTTGCATACGGTGGTGGATGCCGATCGCATCTTCGTCATCGAAGACGGAATGGTCGTCGAATCGGGGCGTCACGACGAGCTGCTGCGCAGGGGCGGCCGTTACACGTCGTTCTATCGCCTGCAGCTGCGGGAGCAGGAGCCGAGCCCGCCGGTCGCCATCGCATCCTCCGCTTGAATTCTGCTTTGGCTGCAAGAGAGATCATGAGCGCCGACAGCTACGTCATCCCGCCGCCGCCCCAACCCGCCATCGCGGTTGCCGGCACCGACAAGACCTTTCCGGTGCGCCGCATCTGGTGCGTCGGCCGCAATTACGAAGAACACATCCGCGAGATGGGGCAGGACGTGCGCGACCCGCCGTTCTTCTTCGCCAAGCCGGCCGACGCCATCGTGCCGGATGGAGCAAGCGTGCCCTACCCTCCGCTCACCAAGGACATGCACCACGAGGTGGAGCTCGTGGTGGCGCTCAAATCGGGCGGAAGGAACATTCCGCTGGGCAAAGCGCTCGACTGCATCTACGGCTATGGCGTGGGCATCGACCTCACGCGGCGCGACCTGCAGATCGCCTCGCGCGACATGAAGCGGCCGTGGGAGATCGGCAAGGCGTTCGATGCGTCGGCGCCCTGTGGAGCGCTGCAGCCCGCCAGCAAGATCGGCCATCCCGGCAAAGGGCGCATCGCGCTCAAGGTCAATGGGAAGGTACGACAGGACGGCGATCTGGCGCAGATGATCTGGAACGTGCCGGAGATCATCGTCAAGCTGTCGGAAATGGTCGAGCTTGCTGCCGGCGACATCATCATGACCGGAACGCCGTCGGGGGTGGCTGCGACGGTGCCCGGCGACAAGCTCGAATGCGAAGTCGAGGGCGTGGGCACCTTAATGGTGACGATCAGCCCGCCAGCGTAGATGCGTACGACCGAAAACGCCGGACCTGTTTCATAACCCCAAATACGCGCGCCGCACGCGATCGTCGGCCAACAGGGCCTCGCCCGTGCCGGAGAGCGTGATCCTCCCGTTCTCGAGCACGTAGGCGTGGGCGGCGAGCTTGAGCGAAACCGCGACGTTCTGTTCGACCAGGACGCAGGTGAGGCCTTCGTGGTTGAGGTCGCGGATCGTGCGCAGCAGGTTCTGCACGACGGCAGGCGCCAAGCCCAGCGACGGCTCGTCGAACATGACGAGCTCCGGCGCGCCCATGAGGCAGCGGCCGATCGCCAGCATCTGCTGCTCGCCGCCCGAGAGCGTGCCCGCCGCCTGCCCCAAGCGCTCGGCGAGCACCGGAAACAGCGCCAATACCCGCTCAAGGTTTTTCGCGCGGCCGGCACGTGCGCGCGGAAGCATCGCGCCCACGTCGAGGTTCTCCGCGACTGATAGGGTCGGAAACACCTGCCGGCCTTCCGCCACTTGTCCGATGCCGAGGTTGCAGACGCGGTAGCTGTCCCACCCGCCGATGTCGGTATCGCGAAAGGCGATGCGCCCGCGCGCCGGACGATGCATGCCGGCAATCGTGCGAATGAGCGACGTCTTGCCGGCTCCGTTCGCCCCGACGATGGCGACGATTGTCCCTCGGTCGATCTGAAGCGACACGTCGTCGAGCGCCTGGGCGTCGCCGTGGAAGACATCGAGGTTGTCGACGCGCAGCATCACTCGACCGCCTCGGCGCCGAGATAGGATTGCACCACGGCGGGCTCGCGCACGACGGCTTCGGGCGGGCCCTCGGCGATTGCCGCACCGTGGTGCAAGACCAGCACGCGCGCGGCGAGCGCCATCACCGCGCGCATGACGTGCTCGATCAGGAGAATGGTCAGCCCGGACTCGCGGTTGAGTTCGGTCAACACCGAAACCATGCGGTCGGTCTCGGCCGGCCGCAACCCCGCCATCACCTCGTCGAGCAGCAGAAGCTTCGGATCGGTGGCGAGCGCGCGCGCGACTTCGAGACGCTTGCGGTCCGGCAGCGTCAGCGCCGACGCGAGTTGATGACGTTTGCCGAAGAGATCGAGGCGCCCCAGCACTTCGTGGGCGCGGCGGCGCGCCGCGGCCGGATCGTGCCGACGCAGCATGGCACCGATGACGACGTTGTCCTCCACCGAAAGCGCCGGGAACGGCCGCACCAGCTGGAAGGTGCGGCCGATGCCGCGGCGGCAGATCTCGTCGGGCGCAAGGCCGTCGATGCGGTCGGCGGCGAACGC
>CBFGVM010000205.1:0-7422 GCA_965652015.1 uncultured Alphaproteobacteria bacterium | reverse complement strand
TTCGAGTCGAAGCCGTTGCCGGCGCGTGACCCCAAAGGAATCGGCGGCAAGATGGGCGAGATCGTCGAGGTCGCGGCCGATGGCTTCACTGTTGTCTGCGCCGACGGCCGCATCAAGGTTTTGCGCGTAAAGACCGCCGACGGCCCCAAAGTCGCGGCCGGCGAATTCGCCGCCACCGCCAAGCTCACCATCGGAACGAGGCTCGCATGACTCCGACCCAAGCCACCGCCGCCAAGGCCCCGATCGCCGCCTCGCAGCACGCCAATCCGAAGTCCGATATCGAAATCTCGCAGGCTGCCAAGAAGCGGCTGATCGTCGACGTCGCGCGCGAAAAGCTCGGCATTGGACCCGAACACCTCGAGCCCTACGGCCACTACAAGGCCAAGGTGTCGATGGACTTCATCAAGTCGCTCAAAGATCGCCCCAACGGCAAGCTGATCCTGGTGTCGGCGATCACACCGACGCCGGCGGGTGAGGGCAAAACCACGACCACGGTCGGGCTCACCGACGCACTCAACTACATCGGCAAGAAGGCGATGCTGTGCCTCCGCGAGCCCTCGCTCGGCCCATCGTTTGGCATGAAGGGCGGTGCTGCCGGCGGCGGCTACGCCCAGGTCGTGCCGATGGAGGACATCAATCTCCACTTCACCGGCGACTTCCACGCCATCACTTCGGCGAACAATCTGCTCGCCGCCATGATTGATAACCACATCTATTGGGGCAATACGCTCGGTATCGACCAGCGCCGCGTCACCTGGCGCCGCGTCCTCGACATGAACGACCGCGCGCTACGCTCGATCGTGTCCTCGCTCGGCGGGGTTGCCAACGGCTTTCCGCGCGAGGACGGTTTCGACATCACGGTCGCATCCGAGGTGATGGCGATTTTCTGCCTCGCGCGCGATCTCGACGATCTCAAGAAGCGGCTGTCGAACATCATCGTCGGCTACACGCGCGACCGCAAACCGGTGCGCGCCGGCGACCTCAAGGCCGAGGGTGCCATGACGGCGCTGCTCAAGGAGGCGCTTGCACCGAACCTCGTGCAGACGCTCGAGGGCACGCCCGCCTTCGTGCACGGCGGGCCGTTCGCCAACATCGCCCACGGCTGCAATTCCGTGCTCGCTACCACTACCGCGCTCAAGCTCTGCGACTATGTGGTGACCGAAGCCGGCTTCGGCGCCGATCTCGGCGGCGAGAAATTCATCGACATCAAGTGCCGCAAGACCGGCCTTGCCCCGGACTGCGTCGTGTTGGTCGCGACCATCCGCGCGCTCAAGATGCACGGCGGCGTCAAGAAGGAGGACCTCAAGTCCGAGAACCTCAAGGCGCTGGGTGCCGGCATGGCCAACCTCGCCCGCCACGTCGAGAACGTGCAGAAGTTCGGCATCGTACCGGTCGTATCCATCAATCGCTTCAGCGCCGACACCGATGCGGAGATCGCGCTGGTGAAGGAGGCCTGCAAGAAGCTGGGCGTCGAGGCGATCATGGCGGACCACTGGGCCGAGGGCGGCAAGGGCGCGGCGGATGTGGCGCGCGCGGTGCTCAAGGCCGCCGACAGCGGCAAGAGCAAGCTGAAACTGCTCTATCCCGACGACATGCCGCTGGTCGATAAGATCCGCACCATTGCCCGCGAGATCTATCGCGCCAAGGACATCGACGTGCCCAAGCCGGTGCGCGACCAGCTCGAGTCGTTCGAGAAGATGGGCTATGCGAAGCTTCCGGTCTGCATCGCCAAGACCCAGTACAGCTTCACCACCAATGCCGATAGCAAGGGCGCGCCCAGCGATCACATCGTGACGGTGCGCGAAGTGCGGCTCTCAGCCGGGGCGGAATTCATCGTGGCGATCTGCGGAGAGATCATGACCATGCCTGGCCTGCCCCGGGTACCGGCCGCCGACTCGATCGACGTCGGTGCCGATGGACGCATCGTCGGGCTGTTTTGAGAATTCGGATCCGATGCGGCCGCGGCTGCCGCTCAAAGATGCGTGAAAACCGCTAGGCGAATAGAGAGCCCTTCAAACCGGACGCGACGGCAGGCGCTCATTCACTCTTCCTTGAGCACTTCGCGCTTGCGGCGGATCTCGGGAACCAAGAGGGCGGCGAGCAGCAGCGCGGAGATCCCGAGCAGGACGGCGCTGATCGGGCGCTCGACAAACACAAACACGTCGCCCGAGGCAATCAGCATGGCACGCCGGAAATTCTCCTCCAGCATCGGTCCGAGCACGAAGCCGAGCACGAAGGGGGCCGGCTCCACTCCGATCTTGATAAAGAAGTAGCCGATGAAGCCGAAGCCCAGCATCAGCCAGAGGTCGAACAGGCTGTTGCCGATGCTGTAAGCGCCGATGGCGCAGAACACGACGATGGCCGGAAACAGCATATAATATGGCACGCGCAACAGCGACACCCAGATGCCGATCAACGGCAGATTGATGATGATCAGCATGAGATTGCCGATCCACATCGATGCAATCACGCCCCAGAACAGGTCGGGCTGCTTTGTCATCACCTGCGGGCCGGGCTGGATGCCCTGAATCATCAGCGCGCCGATCATCAGGGCCATCAGCGGGTTGGAGGGAATGCCGAGCGTGAGCATCGGCACGAAGCTGGTCTGCGCTCCGGCATTGTTGGCGGCTTCCGGCGCGGCGACGCCCTCGATTGCGCCCTTGCCGAAGCGCGAGGGATCGGCGGCGATCTTCTTCTCCAGCGCATAGGCGGAGAATGGCGGCAGCGCCGCGCCGCCACCCGGCAAGACGCCGAGAATTGATCCGACCGCCGTTCCGCGCACCATGGCCGGCCAAGCGCTCCTGAGATCGGCGCGCGTCGGTACCAGGTTGGAAATTCGGGTGCCCGCGAAGTTTCGATCTTGCGAGTGCTCGAGGTTGCGGATCATCTCGGCGATACCAAACAGGCCGATGGCAATTGGCACGAAGCTGATGCCGTCGGTGATATCGGGAATGCCAAAGGTCATGCGCGGCACTCCGGAATTGACATCGACCCCGACCAGACCGATGAGCACGCCGACCACGATCATGGCGATGGCTTTGGGGGGCGAGCCATGCGCCAGCACGACCGCTCCGAGCAAGCCGAGGACGATGAGGCTGACGGTCTCGACCGCCGTGAACTTGAGGGCGAAGGTGGCGAGCGGCAGGCTGAGCAGCGCAATGACGACGGTCGCTACCGAGCCGGCGAAGAACGAGGCGATGGCGGCGATCGCGAGTGCGGAGCCGGCTCGCCCCTGCCGGGCCATCTGGTAGCCGTCGAGGCAGGTGACGATCGAGGAGGTTTCTCCGGGAACGTTGACGAGAATGGCGGCGGTTGAGCTCCCGTACTGGGCGCCATAGAAAATGCCGGCAAGCATGATGAGCGCGGAGGCCGGCGGCAGGCCGAAGGTGAAGGGCAGCAGCATTGCCACCGTCGTCAGCGGAGAGATGCCGGGCAACACCCCGACCAGCGTCCCGATCATGACGCCGGCGAAGCAGAACAGCAGGTTCTGCCAGCTCGCCGCCGTGGCCAGGCCGAGCGCCAGATTGTCGAACAGCTCCACGCGATCCTCGCTATTGCGCCAATCTCTCCACCATCATGCCGGGTATCCACGCCTTGCTTGCCGGGCGAAAGGCGTGGATGGCCGGGACAAGCCCGGCCATGACGGATGAAATCTACGGCCAGAATGGCGGCCAGAGCGCGAACGGCAGGCCAAGACCTCGGACGAACAGCAGCGCCGAAAACGCGGCGACCACCACGCCGCAGAGCGCGAGCTGCGGCCAGCGAACGGGCGCCGTGGCCGCTCCTGCGACCAGCACGGCCCCGATGCAAGCGGCGATCAGCCCCAGCGTGGAGAACAGCACCGCAAACAGCGCGATCGATGCCAAGATCATGACGAGCGGTCGCCACGCCGGCGCTGAAATGGGTTCGGGCGCCTCGAGAAAGCTGGTGATCAGAAAGAGTGTACCGAAGCCCAGGATGCCCCACGCCAGCGCGCGCGGGACGAAGCCGGGGCCCATCTCCCCGGCGGTGCCGACGTTCAGGGAGTTCGTGGCGCCGAAGGCGACGAGCGCCAATGCAATCAGGAACAGCCCGAAGGCGAAGTCCTTGACATCGACCCGCGACACGCAAAACCCCAAGCGGCTATTGCACCTTGATTCCGGCCTCCTTGATAATGGCGGCATAACTCGCCGTGTTGGTTTCGATCCACTTCGCGAGCTCCGCGGACGGACCGGCCTTCACCTCGCCGCCCAGGCTCTCAATTCTCTTGGCGATCTCCGGCATGGCGAGAATCTTGACGAGCTCGGCGTTGAGGCGTTGCTGCATCGGCGCCGGCGTTCCAGCCGTGGTGAGCAGGCCCTGCCAGGATCCAACGGCGGACGGGGTGATATCGAGCTCCTTGAAGCTCGGCAGGTCGTTGATACTGTCGACTCGCTTGTCCCCGGACACCGCAAGTCCCCGCAATTGGCCCTGCGCAACGAATGGTGCGGTCGCAGTCGCGCCGTTGAGGATGACCTGGCTCTCGCCCGCGACCGTGCCCTTGATAGCGTCGGCGCCGCCCCGATACGGTATGTGCTTGAACGCCACGCCCCAGCCCTTCTCTAACTGAACCGCCGAGATGTGATTGGCGACGCCGATCCCGGCATTGCCGAACGGCACCTTGCCGGCATTGGCTTTGGCATGCGCCACCAGCTCGGGAACGGTCTTGACCGGCAGGCTGGGGTGCACCGCCAGCACGTAGGGCGCGAACAGGATCAAGCCGACCGGCGCGAGGTCTTTGATTGGGCTGTAAGTCATGTTGGCGAGCAGGCTCGGCGAGATGGCCAAGGTGCTCACATCGATTAGGAGCAGCGTGTGACCATCCTTCTCCGCCTTGGCGACCAGGTCGGCGCCGATATTTCCGCCGGCGCCGGTCTTGTTCTCGACCACGACCGGCTGGCCGATGGTGTCTTGCAGCTTCGGGCCGATGAGGCGCGCCAGGATGTCCGATGTCCCGCCCGGCGCGAACGGCACGATGATCCGGACCGGTTTGGTGAAGTTCTGGGCCGGCGCGCTGACGGTCGTGAGGCCCAGACAGAAAACCGCCAGACCTGCAATGGTGCCGAGCAGACGATGAAAGCGCATGCTTCCCTCCGTGATCCGTCTCTTCTGTTGTCGCCAGCGTACTGCGTTACCAAACTCGCGGCAAAGCGGCAGGCGAGGATTGCATCATCCGAGCGCAAGTCGGACCTGCCCGTCAGGCCGTCCGCCTACCCCTGCCGCCTCACCGCCCTGCGCTCCCGCGATTCGACCGCGTCGAGTTGCGGCGCAAGCCGCTGCGCCTCCGCGACCAGCGCGGCCGTCAGCGGGGTCATCGGCGCGCGCTCCGGAACCACGAGCCCGATGGTGTGAACGGCCTCGGGCTCGACGATGGGAATGGCGCGGATCGTCTCGGTCAGTCCCAGCGTGTCGGCGAGCTTCGCCGGCATCACGCTCGCCCAGCGGCCGGTGCGCACGTGTGCGAACAGCACGATCATGGAATTGGATTCGAGCGTGGGCTGCGGCGTGCCACCGGCGCGGCGCAGGAGCTCGTCGATGATGCGCCGGTTCTGCATGTCGGGGGTGAGCAGGCAGAGCGGCACTTTCGCCACCTCCGCCCAGGTCACCGTCGCGCGGTTTCCGAGCGGCGCGTCGGATGAGGTCAACAGGCGGTAGTGCTCGCGATAGAGCGGGACCGTATTCACGCGTCCGAGCGGCTCGTTGTCGAGATAAGTCACGCCGGCATCGATCTCGAGATTTTCGAGCTCGGCCAGCACCTCGATCGAGGTGCGCGACAGAATGGTGAACTGCACGTTGGGATGGCGCATGCGGAACGGGGTGGTGATGCTTGCCACCATCGCCAACGTGGTCGGGATAGCGGCAATGCGCAGCCGCCCGGTCAGGCCGTGCCGCAACGTGTCAAGCTCCTGCCGCATGGCACGCGCATCGCCGACGATGCGGCGCGCCCAATCGAGCACCCGCTCGCCTTCCGGCGTGAAGCTGCGAAACCGCGAGCCGCGATTGACCAGCAGCACGCCCATGGCGTCCTCGAGCTGCTTGAGCCCCGAAGACAGCGTGGGCTGCGTGACGCCGCAGGCCTCCGCGGCGCGGCCGAAATGCCGTTCGCGGGCCAGTGCCAAAAGGAATTCGAGCTTATCGATCAAAGCATTAGGTCCTACCGGAGGACGCGGGCGTTCTCGCGCTGTTGATAGAAAACTTCAATCGATCAATGGTAATTGAGCCCTTGTTTTTAATCAACGGCATGCGTTCTTCTCAAGCCAAGAAGGATTCCAAAAATGGACGCCCGTACCGAGGACCGCGGAGGACTGGGACGGCGCAACCGGCCGCGCAAGACGCCGAAAGGACGCCAGGTCGAGCCGCAGGCGCTCGCGGAGGTGCGCGCGCTGTTGGACGACCGCGAGCGTCGGCGCGATCTCCTCATCGAACATCTGCACCTGATCCAGGACCGCTACGGCCACCTTTCCGCCGCGCACTTGGCCGCGCTGGCGCAGGAGATGAAGCTCGCGCTCACCGAGGTCTACGAGGTCGCGACCTTCTACGCCCATTTCGACATCGTGAAGGAAGACGAGACGCCGCCGCCCGCAGTGACGGTTCGGGTATGCGACTCGCTTTCCTGCGCCTTGGCGGGCTCCGAGCATCTTTTGCGCAATCTGCCGAGCAGGCTTGGGCCCGACGTACGCGTACTGCGCGCGCCCTGCATGGGGGCCTGCGACCGCGCGCCAGTTTGTGCGGTGGGACACGTGCAGGTGATGGGGGCAACGCCGGAGAGCGTCTCGGCGGCGGTCGCCCGCGGTGCGCACGCGCACGCCTTTCCGACGCCTAACAATTTTGAACGCTACGTGGGCGACGGCGGCTATTCATTACTCAAGGCCTGCCTTGCCGGCACCCGCACGCGCGAGGACGTCATCAAGGCGGTCAGCGACGCCGGACTGCGCGGCCTGGGCGGTGCCGGTTTTCCGACCGGGCGTAAATGGACGCTGGTCCGCGCCGAACCCGCACCGCGGCTGTTCGCAGTCAACGGCGACGAGGGCGAGCCGGGCACGTTCAAGGATCGCTTCTATCTCGAGCAGGATCCGCACCGCTTCATCGAAGGCATGCTGATCGCGGCCTGGGTGGTCGAGGCAGGTGAGACTTACATCTACATCCGCGACGAATATCCCGACGTGCGGCTGATGGTTGCCGAGGAGATCGCCAAGGTCGAGCGGGCCGGCCTCGCCAAGCACACCCGAATGCACCTGCGCCGCGGCGCCGGCGCCTACATCTGCGGCGAAGAATCCGCGATGATCGAGTCGATCGAGGGCAAGCGCGGCCTGCCGCGCCATCGCCCGCCCTACGTCGCCCAGGTCGGCCTGTTCGGCCGGCCGACGCTCGAGCAGAACGTCGAGACGCTCTACTGGATCCGCG
>CBFGVM010000204.1:0-7470 GCA_965652015.1 uncultured Alphaproteobacteria bacterium | reverse complement strand
TGGGGGGTGTGTGGTGAGTGTCCCTGTTAGGCTGAGGCTTGGAGCAACGCCCACTCGGCATCGTCGTTAGGCCGACGTCGTCGCGCGAGATCCGAGGGAGGATCGCCATGTCGCTTGCTCGCCGCAAATTCCTGCGGATCGCCGCGGGCGCCGCCGCGCTCTCGGGCGTTGCGCTTGCTGCCAGCGCGCAGAACTACCCGGCACGGCCATTGCGGCTGATCCTCGGCTATCCGGCCGGCGGCTCGACCGATCTGGTAGCGCGCATCATGGGCGCGTGGCTCACGGAGCGGCTGGGCCAATCCGTCGTCATCGAGAATCGCCCGGGCGCCGGCACCAATCTCGCGGTCCAAGCGGTGGTTGCGTCCCCGCCCGACGGCTACACGCTTTTATTCGTGGCCACCACCAACGCGATCAACACGAGCTTCCATTCAACGCTGCCATTCGACTTCCTGCGCGACCTCGCTCCGGTCGCCGGCCTCGTCGAATTGCCGTTCGTCATGGAGGTGAATCCGTCGCTGCCGGCCAACACCGTCGCCGAGTTCATCGCGCATGCGAAAGCCAATCCCGGCAAGCTCAACGCCGCCTCGTTCGGCACCGGCACCGTCAGCCACATGGCATGGGAGCTGTTCAAGCTCATGGCCGGCGTCGAGATGGTGCACGTGCCCTACCACGGCGGCGCGCCGATGGTGACCGATCTGATCGGCGGGCGCGTGCAGGCGGGGATCGACGCCTTGCCGAACTCGCTGCCGCACATCCGCTCGGGCGCGCTGCGCGCGCTCGCCATAACCGGCCCGGCGCGATCCGCCGCGCTGCCCGACGTGCCGACCGTCGGCGAGACCGTCGCGGGGTATGAGGTGAGCGGCTGGACCGGGATTGCCGTTCCCGCCGGCACGCCGGCGGCGATCGTCGCCACGCTCAACCGCGAGATCAACGCCGGGCTTAGCGATCCGCGCCTCGCGGCCCGGCTCGCCGAGGTGGGCGGGCGGCCCATCCTCGTCACCGCCGAGCAATTCGGCGCCATGTGGCGGCGCGATACCGACAAGTGGGCGAAGGTGGTGAAATTCGCCGCGGGAAAGCGCGAGTAAATCATTCCCATATGGGGAATCAGCAAACGGCGAACTCGGTCTGCATCCTCTTCCCGCTACGAGGCCGAGGGTAACGCGCGGCGCCAGCGTGTTTCAAAGCACAAGCGCTCGCGCTATTTCTCCTCCTGCGCGGTGACCGGGTCCCAGTCCGTGCCGGGCGGCTGTTGCGCGAGCTGGCGGACCCGCGCCAGGAAGAGGGCCGACGGCGGATCATCGCCGGCAACGCGGGCGAATTGTGCGGCCGCAGCGGCGAAATCGCGCGCGCGATAACGGGCGAGCCCCTCGCCATACGCTTGCGCGCGCGACAGCACATGCGGCGCCACCTCGCCGGCGGCGCCGAGCGGCTCGAAAATGCGCACTGCCTCCCTGCGGCCCTTGACGCGGATCGCGTCGAGCTCGCGCCACACGAATGCGTCCCCGGTCAGCGCCACCGTCGCCTCGGAAGCGATGATCGTGGTGCCGTAAAGCCGGTTCGCGCCCTCGAGCCGGGAGGCGAGATTCACCACGTCGCCCATCACGGTGTAGTTGAAGCGCCGCCGCGAGCCGATGTTGCCGACCAGCGCCTCGCCGGAATTGAGCCCGATGCGCTGGCGCACGGGGCCGAAGGCGGTCCTTACGCGATCGAGGGTGGCGAGCGAGGCCGCGCATTGCAGCGCCGCGCGCACGGCATTTCTGGCGTGATGCGGATCGTCGAGCGGCGCCCCGAACACCGCCACGATGGCGTCGCCGAAATACTTGTCGACGAAGCCGCCATGCGCCTCGATCACGTCGGTCATCGCCGAGAGATAGTCGTTCATCGCGGCCACCAGTTCGGTCGGTGGGATCTTCTCCGCGATCGAGGAGAAGTCGGCGATGTCGGAGAAATACACAGTGACGTTGCGCATCTCCCCGCCGAGCGCGGGCGGCTTGTTGGAGGAGAGCATTTTTTCGATGACCGCCGGCGCGAGGTAGAGTGCGAAGCTCTGGCGCAGCAGCCGCTTGCCCTTGTCCGCCATCACGAAGCGGTAGCCAATGGTTGCCCCCAGCGCCGCAATGGCGGCGATCAGCGGCTCGATGAGCGGCAAAACCAGCGCGTGCCGGAAAGCGACCGTGGCGCCCGCGACCCACATGATCGCAAGGCCGATCGTCGCCGCGGCGGCCGAGATGGGACCCAAGGCGATGGCCGCGATGGCGGCAAGCAGCGCGAGCACAAACGAAGCGAGTGCCGCGCCGACACGGCCGAATTCGACCAGGCCATCATTGCGAAGGAGATTGTTCACCGCGGTCGCGTGGATATAAACGCCGGCGATCGAGTCGCGAGCGAATTTTTGCCCCGCAACCGGCAGTGGAAGCGCGCAGCGCTCCGCCCGCGCGCCTTCCGGCGCGGTCGCAAAGCGCTTCGACGTGATCTTGCGGTCCTCGACGTCGAGCAGCGTGCCGATCAAAACGATCTTCCCCTCGAAATTGCGCTTGAAGAAATTCTTGTCGTTCTTCGCCGCGCAGGCGTAGAGGTCGGCAAGCGAATAGGTAGGAATGTCGTCGGCGCCGCCTTGAAAGTTGAGCGTGAGCATATCGGGCGCGGGTCGCCGCGCGGAGTTTGCGTCCGACGCTGGCTCGGCGCGAGCGACAAGCTCGGCCGCCATCGACGGTACGGGCTCGCCGTCCACCTCGAAGCGCATCGGCACGCGGCGGACCACGTCGTCGGCGTCGGTGTGAACGTTGAGCGGGCGGATGTTGCGCCCGAACCCGACGGCGGCGCGCTGCCCGGGCGACGGAAGCAACGGACGGTCCTGATGCTGAACCTGGCCGAGCACGACCTTGCCGGCGCGCGCGCCGAGCGCCAGCGCGCGCAGGTAATCGCGGTCGAAGCCGCGCACCCGATCGCCGAGCGTCGTGTCGCCGAACGGCACCGCCGACTGCTCGATCGAGGTCGGGAGCACGATATCGAAGCCGACGACCTTGGCGCCGCCTTCGATGAGGGCAGTCAGCACTTGCGCGATCTCGCGCGTCCAGGTGACGGTCGGCGTGCCTTCGAACGGCGGCGTGCGGAAGGTCTCTTCGTCGACCGCGACGACCACGGACTTGTCCGGTGGGTGCGCGTTGCCGAGGATGCGCCAGCGCAACGCGGTCAGAATATCGATGGACAATCCGCGCAGCGGATCGAGCAGTGGCGAGGCGGCGACAAGGCTCGCGACGAGCGCAATGACGAAGGCTGCGGAGGCAGCGCGCAGCCGGGGTCCGACCATGGTGCGCGGCGGCTCAGCCCGGCGGGAAGCGCAGCAGCCGGCTGATGACTGGCGTATTGCCGGTCTTGGCTTTGGCGGCGACCTTGAAGGTGACCTTGCGGCTTCCCAGCGTGGCGGTGTAGAGCGCGCCGCGCCGCAGCCGCGCGTCCGTTTTCGCGAGGTCGTAGAAGCCGCCGCCGGCCAGCGACTCGTCGATCTCGAGCGTGAAGCGCTCGCTCGGATGGTTCGTCCGCTCGATGACGAGGGTGCGGCCGTCACCGCTGCGCAGCTTGGGTACCTGGATGACCGGTGGCAGCGCGTAGACCGTCGGTTCGAAATGCGCGTTCTGCAAGCGATATGAGGATGCGCCGCTGGCGTTTGCCTGTCGTTGGCTCAGCTTCATCTTGCCGCCGTTGCAGGGCACTTTGCTGCGGACGATCTTGCCGTCGGCGACCTCGCTCTTCTCCGATCCGACGCGGACCGTGCCGCCGGTAATGGTCTCATGCTCGCAGGACTGGAAATAGCTCAGCACCAGCACGTCGCTCGGCTCGAGCTTGATCACCTGCCCCGCCCCCACATAGTCCATGAATTCGACATCGGCGGACGCGCTTTTCACGTCCTCGACCAACGCCGTGGGCACGAGCGGCGCTGGCGCGCGGGCCAATGCGTGGCTGGGCAGTGCAAGAGCGGCGGCGGTCAAAACGGCCGCACCGAGAGCGTTGTTCGTCATCTGACGATCTCCGGGCTCCCGCGTCCCCTGGCATTTCTAGCATGAGGAGCCCGACGGAGCATCACGGCTCTCGGGCTGCGGTGCATGCCGGCAGGCAAGTGGTCGAAGAAGATGGAGAGAAAATGGCAGCCGGGCCAGCGATTTGGCGGAAAAGGCCGACGGACGGCGCTCCGCGGCCGGGTATCGGCTTGCATTTACCATGATGGCGGACCGTGCATTTCGGAACTGGTGCACGGCGGGTAATCGGGCAATGCTTCAGGCCCGCGATGGCGCAGCGCTGCTACCAGGACGCACTCCATGAAAGTCCTGTACGTCGAAGACAACGACGACGACGTGTACTTGCTCAAGACGCGGCTCGAGCTGCTCGGCGATTTCGAGGTCTTGACGGCGCGCAACGGCGAGAAGGGATGCGAGCTGGCGGCCGGCGAGCGGCCGGACATCATCATCATGGACCTCGAAATGCCCGTCATGGACGGGTGGGAAGCCGCGCGCCGGCTCAAGAGCGAACCGCAGACGCGCGACATCCCGATCGTGGCGCTGTCGGCGCATGCGCTCATCGGCGAGCGCGAAAAGGCGTTCGCCGCGGGATGTGACGCGTTCGACGCCAAACCCATTCAGTTCGAGCGTTTGCTGGCAACGCTTCGCCGTCTCGGTCGGGCCGCGGGTGACGGCGCCGAACGATCATAAGGCGACTCACCACCGGTAGGATCGGCAAAGGCGCGCAGCGTCCACCTGCAGGAGACGTTCGTACGCGCGTGTTTGTCCATACTCGCCTTCGCTGATTGAGTTGCGCGCGCTTCAGTTCATGCCGATCCGCGACATTAAGTGCTCGCGATGTGTCTTCGCGTAAATCGACAGGTCGTGTAGCATGACCGCGCTATCTGGTCCGTTCCCAGTCCGGACGTTGCGAGCATTTTCAGAGGGAAACGCCATGAACTTTCCTCGGAGACGATTTCTGCACTTGGCGGCGGGCGCTGCCGCGCTCCCGCTCGTTTCCATGGCGCGGGCGCAAGCCTATCCGGCTCGCACGATCACGCTGATCGTGCCGTTTCCGCCGGGCGGAAGCACCGACGTCGCCGCGCGCATCGTCGCGGACCACATGTCGCGCACCCTCGGCCAGCAGATTATCGTGCAGAACGTCTCGGGCGCCGGCGGCACCACCGGCTCGATCCGGGCGATGCGCGCCGAGCCGGACGGTTACACCATCCTGATGGGGCAGATGGGGACGCACGCCGCCTCGGTCGCGCTCTATCCGAACCTCGCATACAAGCCCGACGCCGATTTCGAGCCGATCGGTTTGGTCACTGCGTTTCCGTTGGTCATCGCGGCAAGGAAGGACTTTCCGCCAAAGGATCTCCAGGAATTCGTCGCCTATCTCAAGGCGAACGCCGGCACGCTCAACCAGGCCCATGCCGGCGTCGGCTCGATCTTTTTCACCACCTGCCTGCTGCTCAATTCGATCGTGGGGGTGAATCCGACGCTCGTGCCGTTTAACGGCGGTGCGCCGGCCATGAACGCGTTGGTGGCCGGCCAGGTCGACTACATGTGTGCCGATATCATCACCGGCGGCACCCATCTCGAGGCCGGCCGGATCAAGATCTATGCGATTGCGTCGGCCGAGCGTAATCCGGCGCTGGTGAGCGTGCCCACGACCGTCGAAGCCGGGTTGCCCGAATTCCAGGTCTCCGCCTGGAATGGCCTGTTCGCGCCCAAGGCGACACCGAAACCGGTCATCGACACGCTTGCCGACGCGCTCGACAAGGCGCTCGACGACGACGCCACGCGCAAGCGCCTGCTTGTTCTCGGCTGCGACATTCCCGCCAAGCCCAGGCGCGGTCCGCAGCCGTTTCTCGCGCTCGTGAAGAGCGAGATCGCGCGCTGGACGCCGATCATCCAGGCCGCAAACATCAAAATGGATTAGTGGCGCCTGGGTGGTCGATCAGCCGGACAAGTCGAGACGGTAGAACCGCGTTGCGGTGCCGGAAAACAGGTCGGCCTTCTCGGCATCGCTTGCGCGCTTCGCCATGAGCTTGCAGGCGTTCCAGAACACCGGATAGCTGTAGGAGCCCTTGTCGACGGGAAAGTTGCTCTCGAACATGCATCGCGAGGGGGAGAACGCATCGATGCAGGTCTCGATATAAGGCCGCCACGTATTTGCCAGCGTGTCCGAAGAGGGGGGCTCAAGCTGCTCGTGGAAGCCGAAGCCGCCCAGGCGCATGCCAAGCCCGCCGAGTTTGACGTAGACGTTCGGGCAGGCGGCGAGCGCCTTGATCGACGCGGCCCAGCCGGGAAAGACTTCTCTGTGCTTGCCGGCATAGGCGCGGATTCCAATCGGACCGCCGACGTGGTCGAGCACAATCCTCGCATCCGGAAAGGCGCGCGCGAGATCGCGTAGTTCGTCGATCTGCGGATGATAGAGCCAGGCGTCGAAGGATAAGCCCAACCGGGCGAGGACGGCGAAGCCTTCCCGAAATTTGCGATCCGCCAAAAGGCCTCGCGGCGGGTTGTAAGCGGGATTGCGGATCGAGTCATCGGCGTCCCAGGCGCTGGTGTGACGGATCCCGCGAAAGCGGTCGCCGCCCGCCCGGATATGCGCGGCAAGCACCGGCTCCACCCTGCTGCCCAAAGTTAGATCCGCATGGCCGACAATCCCGGCGCAATGCCTGGTCTTACCGTAGATGCCGCTCGCGCTCATGGCGGCGACGCCATTGACGAACTCGGTTTCGCCCACGGGCCGCATCTCCACCGGCCCTGTGGCGCGCGTCATTGCCCGCGCTTGCACGAACACGGTGGCGACGATGTTGTGTCCGCTCGCCGTGTCGGCCAGCAATTCATCGAGCAGATAGCGCCAGCCCGGCCGGTCCCACAAATGGTGGTGGGGGTCGACGATCGGCAGATCGGGCTCGAGGATCGGTTCCTTGTGCCGATCGAGCCAGTCTTGGCGGACGGGAAGATAGTAGGGGCTGGGGGCGGACGCACTCGACACCGCGGGATCCTCCAGTGGAACGCACGTGACCTATAGCACGATGGTGCGGTGTTGCTCCCCGCAGGCTTCACCTTCGCGCGCGGCGCGACGCGGCTTAGGTCGGCTATTCGATCACCTGGTCGGCGCGGCCGGATAGCGCGAGGGGGAAGGTGACGCCGAGGGCTTTAGCCGTCTTGAGATTGATCAACAGCTCGACTTTCGTGACCTGCTGCACCGGCAGATCGGCAGGCTTGTCGCCCTTGAGGATGCGTCCGGTATAGATACCGGCTTGGCGGTGCGATTCCACGAAGCTGCCTCCGTAGCTCATGAGCCCGCCAGCGAGGGCAAAGTCGCGCGACTGGTGGATCGCGGGCAACGCGTGACGCGCGGTCAGCGCGGCAAGCTGTTCGCTATGCGTGGCAAAGAACGTGTCGGAGGCGACGACGAGGCCTTTTGGCCGCAACTGGAGCAGGGTTGCGAACACCT
>CBFGVM010000203.1:0-7498 GCA_965652015.1 uncultured Alphaproteobacteria bacterium | reverse complement strand
TCAGCCCCTGCGGCCGATCGGCGCCCCAGGCGACGAGCTTCGACAGCAGCGCATCGTAGTAGGGCGTGACCGCGTCGCCGGTGCGAAAGCCGGTATCGACCCTGATGCCGTCGCCGGAGGGCTCGCGCCATGTGCGAATGGTTCCAGTGGCCGGCAGGAATCCCTTGTCGGGATCCTCGGCATAGATGCGCGCCTCGATCGCGTGGCCGTTCGCCGCGATCTGGTCCTGCTGCAATGGCAGCTTCTCTCCCATGGCAACGCGCAACTGCCATTCGACGAGATCGAGACCCGTGATCATTTCCGTGACGGGATGCTCGACCTGCAGGCGTGTATTCATCTCGATGAAATAAAAGCCGGCGGCATCCGCGATGAACTCGACCGTGCCGGCGCTGACATAGCCCGCGGCCTGCGCGGCGGAGCGCGCAGCCGCCGCCATCGCGTCCCGCCGCTCGGCCGTGATGGCAATGGAAAGCGCCTCCTCCACCACCTTCTGATGGCGACGCTGGAGCGTGCATTCGCGCTCGAACAGCGACACCACGTTGCCATGGCTGTCGCCGAACACCTGCACTTCAATGTGCCGCGGTCTTTCGACGTACTTCTCGATCAGGATTTGGTCATTCCCAAATGACGCCGCTGCCTCGCGCTTGGCTGCCGCGATTGCTTCGGCGAGTTCCTCGGCCTTACCGACGAGCCGCATGCCGCGGCCGCCACCGCCGGCTGAGGCCTTCACCAGAACCGGATATCCAATGGCGTCGGCGGCCACTTGCAGCGTCGCGATGCTCTGATCCTCGCCGTGATAACCGGGCACGACTGGCACGCCGGAAGATTCCATCAGCGCCTTGGCCGCCGATTTCGAGCCCATCAGGCGGATGGTCGCGGCAGAGGGGCCGACGAAGATGACGCCGGCGTCGGCGCAGGCCTGCGCGAAATCGGCGTTCTCGGCGAGAAACCCGTAGCCGGGATGGATCGCCTCGGCCCCCGTGGTCTGCGCCGCCTCGATAACGGCGCCGATGTGGAGGTAGCTGTCCTTCGCCGGGGCCGGCCCGATGAGCACGGCCTCGTCGGCAAGCGCAACGTGCATCGCCTGGCGATCGGGGTCGGAGTAAACGGCCACCGTGCGCAGCCCCATGCGTTTGGCCGTGCGGATGATCCGGCACGCGATCTCGCCGCGGTTGGCAATCAACAGTTTCTCGAAGCGCCGGGCGAGCGACACCATCACATCCTGAAGATGCCGAATCGCGTGGGCCCGCTCGGCGGGGCGTTGAGCCCGGCGGCGAGCGCGAGCCCCAGCACCGTGCGCGTGTCGGCCGGATCGATGATGCCGTCGTCCCAAATGCGGGCGGTCGCGTAATACGGATGGCCCTGCCGCTCGTATTGCTCGCGGATCGGCGCCTTGAACGCTTCGTCGTCGGCGGGGCTCCAAGTGCCGCCCTTCGCTTCCGTTGTCTCCCGGCGCAGAAGCCCGAGCACACTCGCAGCCTGCTCGCCGCCCATGACCGAGACGCGCGCGTTCGGCCACATCCACAGGAAGCGCGGTGCATAGGCGCGCCCGCACATGCCGTAGTTGCCGGCACCGTAGCTGCCGCCGATGATGACGGTGTATTTCGGCACGTGGGTGGTGGCGACCGCCGTGACCATCTTGGCGCCATCTTTAGCGATGCCTCCGGCCTCGTATTTGCGCCCGACCATGAAGCCGGTGATGTTCTGTAGGAACAGCAGCGGAATGTTGCGTTGGCTCGCCAGCTCGATGAAGTGCGTGCCCTTGAGCGCGCTCTCGCTGAACAGAATTCCATTGTTGGCAAGGATGCCGATGGGAAAGCCGTGAATATGGGCGAAGCCGCAGATGAGCGTCTCGCCGTAGAGCGCCTTGAATTCCTGGAACTCGGAAGCATCGATAATGCGCGCGATCACCTCGCGAACGTCATAGGGTGTGCGCGGGTCCGCCGGCACGATGCCGTAGAGGTCTTCCGCCGGGAACAAAGGGTCTTGCGCCTTGCGGACCTCGAGCCATGAATGCTTGATCCGGTTGAGGTCGGCGACGATGCGGCGCGCGATGCCGATGGCATGGCCGTCGTCGGTCGCATAATAGTCGGTCACCCCGGACTGCCGGCTGTGCACGTCAGCGCCGCCCAATTCCTCCGCGCTCACGTCCTCGCCCGTCGCCGCCTTCACCAACGGCGGCCCGCCGAGAAAAATCGTGCCTTGATGGCGCACGATGATGCTCTGGTCGGACATGGCCGGCACATAGGCGCCGCCCGCGGTGCAGGAGCCCATCACGACTGCGATCTGGGGAATGCCGAGTGCGGACATCTGCGCCTGATTGTAGAAAATGCGGCCGAAGTGGCGCTCGTCCGGAAAAATTTCGTCCTGCAGCGGCAGGAACGCGCCGCCGGAATCGACCATATAGATGCAGGGCAGATGATTCTCGCGCGCGATATCTTGCGCGCGCAGGTGCTTCTTCACCGTCATCGGATAGTAGGTGCCGCCCTTGATGGTGGCATCATTGGCGATGATGACGCATTCGCGGCCGCTCACGCGACCGATGCCGGTGATGATGCTCGCGGAATGAACGTCGCCGCCGTACATGCCGTGCGCGGCCAACGGCGAAAGCTCCAGGAACGGCGTTCCCGGATCGAGCAGCATATTGACGCGCTCGCGCGCCAGAAATTTCCGGCGCGCAACGTGCCTCGCCCGCGCCTCCTCGCTGCCGCCTTGCATCGCCGTGTCGAGCTTGGCGCGCAGGTCCCCCACGAGCGCTTTCATCGCCTCGGCGTTGCGGGCGAATTCCGCGGAGCCCGGGTCGATGGCGGATGGCAAAGCAGTCATCTGATCTCGCTGAAGGTCACTATCAGCGCGTCTTCTCGAACAGCTGCCGGCCGATCAGCATGCGCCGGATCTCGCTCGTGCCTGCACCGATCTCGTAGAGCTTGGCATCGCGCAGATATCGTCCGGTGGGATAATCGTTGATGTAACCGTTGCCGCCGAGGAGCTGAACCGCGTCGAGCGCGATCTTGGTGGCGTGCTCGGCGGCATAGAGGATGGCGCCGGCGGCGTCCTCCCGCGTGGTTTCCCCGCGATCGCATGCCTTCGCCACGGCGTAGACATAGGCCTTACACGCGTTCATGCCGACATACATGTCGGCAACCTTGCCTTGCACCAGCTGAAATTCGCCGATCGGTTGGCCGAACTGCCGGCGCTCGTGAATATAGGGTGTGACCACGTCCATGCACGCCTGCATGATGCCGAGCGGTCCGGCCGCCAGCACCACGCGCTCGTAGTCGAGACCGGACATCAGGATGGTGACGCCGTCGCCGACCTCGCCGAGGACGTTCTCCTCGGGGACTTCGCAGTCTTCGAATACCAATTCGCTGGTGTCGGAACCGCGCATGCCGAGTTTGTCGAGCTTTTGCGCGGTCGAAAAGCCTTTGAAGCCTTTCTCGATGAGAAAGGCGGTGATGCCGCGCGCGCCCGCCGCCGGATCGGTCTTGGCGTAGACCACGAGCACCTCGGCTTGCGGGCCGTTGGTGATCCACATCTTGCTGCCATTGAGGACGTAACGGTCGCCCCGTTTTTCTGCGCGCGTCTTCATGGAGACGACATCGGAGCCGGCCCCCGGCTCGGACATGGCGAGCGCGCCCACGTGCTCGCCGGAGATCAGCCTTGCCAGATAGCGACGCTTCTGGTCCTCGGTGCCGTTGCGGCGAATCTGGTTGACGCAGAGATTGGAGTGCGCGCCATAGGACAGCCCGACCGCAGCGGAAGCGCGCGAGATTTCCTCCATCGCGACGCAGTGTTCGAGATAGCCGAGCCCTGCCCCGCCCCATTCCTCCTCGACCGTAATCCCGTGCAGGCCGAGCTTGCCCAGCTCCGGCCAAAGATCGCGCGGGAAAGTATTGCTGCGGTCGATCTCGTCGGCGCGCGGAGAAATGCGTTCGGAGGAAAAACCTCGCACGCTCTCGCGCAGCATGTCGGCCGTCTCCCCCAGGCCGAAATCAAAGCCGCGGATGTCGTTCACGCGCATGGACGCCGCTCTCGCATGGATCAGCCCGGTCTGTGGGCGCGATCGAAGCTCGATCGTTCGATTAATGCACGTCCCTGTCCGTGCACGCAATATTTGGCGTGACCGCCGGCAGGCCGCCGCCTTCATCAGGCGAAGTTCAACGAATGGACGAAGGTGTCACGTGGAGTTGGTCGGCCGACACGCCCGCATGAGCACGTCCCGGAGTGCAACTTTACAAAACTTTACCTGAGCAACACCCGCAAGCAAACGCCCGCCCCTAACTTGCTGCTCACAGGCACCGGCGCCTGAGGCCAAGATAGGAGTTCAGGATGGTTGAACAGAGCAACGGCAAGCCCTCGCAGGCGGGGCAAGTCCCGCCTGAGGATCACCGCCGCGGTCGTCGCGGCACCTTCTTGATCGCGTTGGTCGCGGTGGCCCTCGTGGCCGGGATCACCGGCAACTTGCTATCCAAGGCGTTCGGTCAAGGAAATAGCTGGCATCACATCAGCTGGCACGACGGCGGGGTTTTCGGCGGACCGCTCTCGCCGGCCCAAGTCGACGATCGCATCGACCGCATGAGCAAGCACATCGCCATCGAGCTCGACGCAACGGCGGACCAGCAGGTCAAGATCGCTAACATCGCCAAGGCCGCCGTCGCTGATCTGCGGCCGCTGCACGAGAAAGCGCACGCCGCGCGTGCTCAGGCCGTCACGCTCTTGACCGCCCCCACCATCGATCGTAGTGCAATCGAGCGTCTGCGCGCCGAGCAGATCGGCCTTGCGGAAACGGCGAGCAAACGCATCGCGCAGGCGCTGGCCGATGCGGCCGATGTGCTCAGCCCCGAGCAGCGCCGGAAAGTCGCGGACTGGATGGCATCCCGGAGGTCGTGGTGGTCGCGCTGGCATCGCGGTTGATGGATAGCGATTGACGGAAATCGTGGGCGAACGCATCCTCTTGATCGAAGATGATTCCCGTCTTGCTGACATGATAGGCGAGTATCTCGGCAAGGCGGGCTTTCACGTCATACATGCCGAGAACGGAACGCGCGGCCTTGCTCTGCATGAGCGAGAGCCGGTGGACGTCGTCGTCCTCGACCTGATGCTGCCGGATGGGGACGGCCTCGACGTGTGCCGGCAAATCCGCGCTCGCTCGGACAGCCCGATCCTGATGCTGACCGCCCGCGGCGATCCCATGGACCGCGTGGTCGGCCTCGAGATGGGCGCCGACGATTATTTGCCCAAACCGTTCGAGCCGCGCGAACTTTTGGCGCGGCTGCGGGCCATCCTGCGCCGAACTCGCCCCGGGCCCAAACCCGACGTGCTGCGCTATGGACGGCTCGAGATCGACCGGGGCGCCCGCGAGGTGCGTCTTGACGGCACGCCGCGTCCCCTCACCGGCTATCAATTCGCCTTGCTGCTGGCGCTCGCCGAGCACGCGGGTCGGGTCATGTCGCGTGACGCGCTGATGGACGCGGTCAAGGGCGAACAGTTCGAAGCATTCGACCGGTCAATCGACGTGCATGTGTCCCGCATCCGCGCCGCAATCGAGGACGATCCAAGAAAACCGCGGCGCGTGATCACGGTCCGCGGCTCGGGCTACGTGTTTGCCAGAGCCCAGGACTGAAGCGCCGCTACCCAGCGATCTCGCGCCGACAGGCAGACTCGGATGAGACGACTTTATCTTCAGGTCTACCTCACCATCGTGGCAAGCCTCGTTCTGGTCGTGCTCACGGCGGCTCTGCTTTGGCACTTCTTCGCGGGCGTTGGCCCATTCGGCCCGCATTTCGAGGTTGCCGGCGAAATCATCGCTGAACTTGTCCCCCCCGCGAACGCGCCTCCGCAGGCTCAGCAGCAGGCGATCGACCGACTGGCGGAGCGCCTTGGCGCGGATCTGGCGCTGTTCAGCCAGACCAACGAACCGCTGGCCGCGGCCGGTCGCCCGCTTCCCGCTCCTAGTCGCAACGGTCCGAGCGGCGGTTGGATGCGAACGGTCGCCGGGCCCGTTGTTTCGATACCGCTCCCCGACGGACGGAGGCTGGTTGCACGCCTGCCGCCCCGGGAACGACCGAGCGCGCTCGTGCTCGCGGCCTTCCTTGGAGCGATCGCGCTCGTGGTGGCTATTGGCGCCCGCCCGGTCGTGCGGCGGCTCACGGGGCGCCTCGAGCGATTGCAGCGTGGCGTCGAAACTCTCGGAGCGGGCGATCTCACGGCGCGCGTCAAGGTCGAGGGCCGCGACGAGGTGGCACGGTTGGCGCAGAGCTTCAATCAAGCCGCCGCTCGGATCGAAAGCCTGGTCAATGCTCACAAGATGCTGCTCGCCAATGCGTCCCATGAGTTGAGGACACCATTGGCGCGGATCAGACTCGGACTCGAACTCCTTGCGACGCATCCCGAACGCAAAGCGGAACTCGAAAGAGATATCGCCGAGCTCGACCAACTCGTGGACGAGATTCTCCTCCTCAGCCGCCTCGACGCCACCGAGCAGCTCGATGTTCGTGAAGACGTCGACTTGGCTGCACTCGCAGCGGAGGAATGCGCGCGATATGACGATTGCCACGTCGAAGCAAGGCCGGTCATGGTGCGCGGCGACCCGATGCTGCTGCGTCGAATGATCCGCAACCTCGTCGAAAACGCGAAATTCCACGGCAAGCCGCCCATCGAAGTAACCGTCGGAAGGCAGGATGATAGGGCTGTGCTCAGTGTGCTCGACCACGGACCAGTGATCGTCGAGGAAGCACGCGAGCGGCTGTTCTCGCCCTTTTACCGGATTCCAGGCAGAGGCGACGCGAAGGGCACCGGCCTCGGCCTCGCCTTGGTCAGGCAGATTGCCCGCCGACACGGCGGCGATGTCGCCTACAATCCCGAGCGGGGAAGCTCATTCACGGTGACATTGCCGGTCGGTTCTTAGGATACCAAACACCGCGAAATCCATCTGCGCGAGCTCAGTCTTTCCCCAGCTACGGTCTCCCGCTTTAGCCGGCCTCGGCCGCAAGCCTGTCCGCCAGCAGGTCGAGTGCGGCCGCGGTGAAGGCATGCATATTGCCGAGGCGGTCGCTACTGCCGGTCTCGATTGTGATGGCGTGTTCGGTACGCCCGGCAACGCCAATGCAGCTGTGACCGGGTGCGTCGCCATATCGATTGCCCGTCGGGCCCGTTGCTCCGCTCTCCGCCACCGCCCACGTCGCCGCGAAGCGTTGCAGGGTGGTTCGCGCCAACAGCAGCGCATAGGGCTCGGTCGAGGCGCGCATCCCAAGGGTCGATATGTCCGGCAGGTCCAGCAGTGCACGCCGCGCGACCTGGGTATAGACAACCGCGCCGCCCAGGAAATACGCGGAAGCACCGGGCAACGCTAGCAGCGCCGCTGCAATCAGGCCGCCGGTCGAGGATTCCGCCACGGCGATCGTCTCGCCGCGCTGCTTGAGAACACGAGCAACCTTCTCGGCAGGTGCGATCAATTCCTGCATTGGTGCACATCTCGTTCGTTCGTGCGGACGACTGG
>CBFGVM010000202.1:0-7546 GCA_965652015.1 uncultured Alphaproteobacteria bacterium | reverse complement strand
GCGCTCATACGCATACGTGCCGGCGCTCGAGGTCGAGCCGCAATGCCGGCGCAAAATCGTACTGGTGCCGCGCCAAATAAGCGGTGATTTCGTCCGCGCCGGTTCGCGGGCGTCCTTGCATCATCGTGTCGATGATCCGGCGCCAGATTGGCCGGTTGCGCCTCACCATGGCAGGCCGCACCGTAAACTGCGTGAGCGACATGTTCATAGCCGACCTCCGTGCTGCCTCTCGGAGGGTCGCCGGCGCCTCGATCTCCGCGTCCTTCCATTGCAAGGCACGCGACGCCGGCGACCCTTGGGCGCGACAGTGCCGCCGATCCGGCCTTAAGTCCTTGCCACGGATCTGAATTGTTCTGAAACGCGCTGAAGCGGGAACCCGCCTGCGTGGGCCCTTAAAATCAATGGGTTAGCCGGCCGGCTCGCAAAAGCACATTCTGTGATGGCCATCACAGCGACGGGATCGCGGTGAAGCTAGTTTCTGCAATGTCGATCGTTCCCGCACGTGCGGTTCTCACGTTCGACGTTCCTCCGAACGACTTGAGCCCCGCTCACGCGGGGCTTTCTTTTTGAAGCGGTTGTCGTTTCGCTCACGGCGCCACGCCTTGCTGCTCGTCCGCCGTCAGCTTGTCGACGCGGCGAAGCTGCGGGAACGCCCACATCCAGATCAACATCACCGCGATCGCGCCCACCCCGCCGACGAGCGCTGACGGCACTGCGCCGAGCGCCGCGGCCACCGCACCGGCGCGAAATTCGCCGAGCGAACCCGAGGAGCCCGTGAACATCGAGTTGACCGCCAACACCCGGCCCAGCATGTCGTAGGGCGTGCGGATCTGCACCAGCGATTGCCGAATGATGACGCTGATCGCGTCGGATGCGCCATAGATGACGAGCGCAAAGAACGACAGAACCACCGAGGTCGACAGCGCGAAGGCGAGACTCGCCAGGCCGAACGTTCCAACTGCGGCAAACATCACGCGTCCGGGGCTGCCGGTTATGGCGTGCCGCGCCAGCACGATCGAAATCGCCAGCGCGCCGACCGCCGGCGCCGAGCGCAGCAGACCGAGCGCCCAGGGACCCGCCTGCAGGATGTCGCGGGCATAGATCGGCAACAGCGCGGTCACCCCGCCCAGCAGCACGGCGAACAGATCGAGCGAGATCGCACCCAACAGGATCGGGCGGCTGCAGATGTAGCCGAAGCCGGCAAACAGCGTCTCCAGGGTGATCGGCTTGCGCTCTTCGTTGCGCCGCGTGACGCGGATGAAGCCGATGAACACGCTCGCCGCAATGAAAACCGCGCTGCAGGTCGCGTAGACCCCGGTGGGGCTGAACATGTAGAGGAGCCCGCCGAGCGAGGGTCCGCAGATCACCGCGGTCTGTTGCGCGCTCGCCGAGGCCGCGATCGCGCGCGGCAAGAGCCTCGCCGATACGATGCCGGGCAGCAGTGCGTGGATGGTCGGCATCTCGAACGCGCGGGCCGTGCCGGACACGAACAGAATCGCAAGCATGGCGTCGCGGCTCAGCGCGCCGCGCGCCGTACCGACGGCCAGCGCGAACGCGGCCAGCGCCTTGCTCACCTGGCAGGTGGCGACGACGAGGCGGCGGTCGAACAGATCGGCGACCTGACCGATGATGACCGAGAAGCCCACCAGCGGCACGAATTGCACGAGCCCGACGAGGCCGAGGTCGAACGGATCGTTGATGAGCTCGTAGATCTGCCATCCGACCGCCACGCCTTGCATCATGTAGGCGCCGTTGGTGAAGGTGCGCGCGCACCAGAACAGCATGAACGAGGGATGGCGCGTCAGCGACGAGGCAGCGGCAGGCTCGGGCATGCGCGTGGCGTGTTTACAACGGAATGGCGAGAAGGGTGTCGATCAGCCGGCTGTCGAGGATCACCACCTTCTCGGCAAAGCGCGCCTCGCCGTTCTCGAGCACGATGTGATCGTGGTAGCGACCGGTGGCGAACAAGGTGGTCTCGCCGGAATGCATGATGCGCGCGACCATGAAGCTCGTCTGTGCATTTATGGCGCCGTCCTTGCCGGGCGCGATGAGCGGGCTTCCGACGATGTGCCGGTACCGCTGCGCTTCGTAGACGTTGGCCTCGCGCAGCGAGCGCACACGGTCGCGCAGCATGGCGCGCGAGGTCGCATAAATCATTGCCAACGGCAGGCCGCGCTCGAAGTTCTCCGCGGTGGTCACCCGATAGCGGCCGTGCTCGATGAAAAAATCCGGCCACACCTCGAGCCTGTCCTCATCGATCGCCTGAGCGTAGCGGGCGTTGAGATCCTCGACCTTGAGCTTGAGATCGATATTCATGGCAGCCTGAACCACGTCCTGGCGCGATGGGGGACGCGCATATGCGCGCGTGCCCGGCTCATGCGATTTGTGTCGTCGCCGTGTCGACCGCCTCGCCGAGACGCTCCACGATGACGTCGATTGCCGGGGCATCGATGATGAACGGCGGCGCAATCAGGATATGATCGCCGCGCACGCCGTCGACGGTGCCGCCCGTCGGATAGACCATCAACCCGCGCGCCATCGCTTCGCGCTTGACGCGCGCATGCATCTTCAGTTTCGGGTCGAATGCCTCCTTGGTGCCGCGATCGGCGACCAGCTCGATCCCTTGCAGGAGGCCGCGCCCGCGCACGTCGCCGACGAAAGGATGATTGCCAAAGCGTTCCTTTAGCCGGCGCGAGAGTTGCGCACCCTGCGCACGCACGTTGGCCAGCAGATTGTCGCGACGTATCACCCGCTGCACCGCCAACGCGGCGGCACAGGCGAGCGGATGACCCATATAGGTGTGCGTGTGCTGGAAGGCGCCCGAGCCGTCAGCCACCGTTCGGAAAATGTCCTTCTGCATCAGCAGCGCGCCGATCGGCGCATAGCCCCCGCCGAGGCCCTTCGCGACGGCCATGAGATCGGGGCTGATCCCCTCCTGCTCGCAGGCATGCAGCGTGCCGGTGCGGCCCATGCCGCACATCACCTCATCGAGGATGAGCAGGACCCCGTGGCGGCGGCAGATGTCGCGCACGCGCCGGAAATATCCCGGCACCGCGGCCACCGCGCCCATTGTGGCGCCGACAACCGTCTCGGCAACGAAGGCGATGACGTTCTCGCCGCCGAGCTCCTCGATCTTGGCGTCGAGTTCTTGCGCCAGGCGTTCGCCGTAGGCTTGCGGCGTCTCGTCGGCGCGACGCTCGCGATATTCGTAAACGGGCGACACATGGTGCGTCTCGATCAGCAACGGAGCGAATTGCTTGCGCTGCCATTCGCGGCCGCCGACCGCGAGCGCACCCAGCGTGACGCCGTGATAGCTTTGCCGGCGCGCAATGATGTAGCGCCGCTGCGGCTCGCCGCGTTCGACGAAATATTGGCGCGCGAGCTTGAGTGCAGCCTCGATCGCCTCCGAGCCGCCGCTCACGAACAGGACGTGACTCATTCCTTCCGGCGCGTGCGCGACGAGATCGCCGGCCAATTCCTCCGCAACCGGTGTTGTAAAGAAGCTCGTATGCGCGTAGGCGAGGCGGTCGAGTTGATCGCGCATCGCCGCCAAGACGTCCGGATGCGAATGGCCGACACAGGACACCGCCGCGCCGCTCGAGGCATCGATGTATTCCCGGCCGTGCGAGTCCCGGATGAGGATGCCCTGTCCGCTTGCGGCGCTCGGATAGGATTGGCCGATCTGACGATGAAGGATGTGAGTCATGATCGCAACTGAAGAGGTCTTCCGACCGCGGAGAAAGCCTGACCGGTACCGGCCATCCAGTCTACAATAGATATTGCATAGAAAGGGGAAGCGGCGGCATGGCGTGGCGGATCGGGGTCGATATCGGCGGCACGTTCACGGACGTGGCGCTCGTCGACGATGCGAGCGGGCATGTCGGCGTGGCCAAGGTGCCGACGACCCCGCACGATCTTGCCGAAGGCGTGCTCGGCGCCCTCGATACCGCGATGCGACGCTACGGGCTCGCGCCGGCCGAGGTGGCATTGTTCTCGCACGCGACGACGGTCGTGACCAACGCCATTCTCGAAGAAACCGGTGCGCGCGCCGCGCTGATCACCACGCGCGGCTTCCGCGATGTGCTGGAACTGCGCCGCTCGGCGCGCGCAGACCTTTATGATTTGTTCCAGGACGCGCCGGCGACCCTCATCCCGCGCCGCCGGCGGTTCGAGATCACGGAGCGCATCGGTGCAGACGGCGCCGTCGTCGCGCCGCTCGCCGAAAACGAGATCGATGGGTTGATCGGGGCGCTCGAGGCGGCGCGGGTCGATGCCGTCGCCATCTCGCTTATGTTCAGCTTCCTCAATCCCCAGCACGAGCAACGCCTCGGCGCGCGGCTGCGCGCGGCGCTGCCGCACGTGCCGGTCTATTTGTCCTCGGACGTGTTGCCCGAGATCAAAGAGTTCGAGCGCGCCAGCACGACCGCCGTCTGCGCCTATACCGGGCCAATCCTGGCGTCCTATCTCGCGCGGCTCAACGAAGTGACGCGCAGCCGCGGACTGCCGCCGCTGTTGCTGATGGGGTCGAACGGTGGGGTGCTCGAGGCAACCGAGGCCATTGCCATGCCGGCAACCGCCGTGGAGTCGGGGCCGGCAGCGGGCGTCGTGGCGGCCGCGCTGGTCGCGCGTCAAACCGGACGTCTCGACCTTCTCTCATTCGACATGGGCGGCACCACGGCGAAGGCAAGCCTGATCCGCGGCGGACAGTATGAAACGACGCCCTACTACGAGGTCGGCGGCCGATCGAGCATGAGCCGTTGGATGAACGGAACCGGCCATCCGATTCGCGTACCCGTCATCGACCTGGCCGAGGTCTCCGCCGGCGGCGGATCGATTGCATGGGTCGACCGGGCCGGCGCGCTGCGCGTCGGACCAAAGAGCGCCGGCGCCGTTCCCGGACCGGTATGCTACGGCCGCGGCGGCAGTGAGCCGACGGTGACGGATTGCAATCTCCTGCTCGGCTATCTCGACAAGGCATCTCTGCTCGACGGCGAACTGCCGATCGACCATGCGGCGGCGGCGACGGCCGTGCGCAAGCGCCTCGCCGAGCCGCTTGCGGTCGATATGCGCACGGCGGCGGCCGGGGTCATCGACGTCGTCAATAATGCCATGGCAGAAGCGCTGAAAATCGTCTCGGTGCAGCGCGGTCATGATCCGCGCGATTTCGCGCTCGCCGCCTTCGGCGGGGCGGGGCCGCTGCACGCCGCCGCGCTGGCGAGCGAGCTGGGCATTGCCGAGGTCATCTGCCCGCCGATCCCCGGCGCCTTCTCCGCACTCGGGCTGATCGGGACTGATCTCAAACGCGATTACGTGCAAACCCTGGACGCCGCGGCCGCCGCCAACCCCGCAGCCGTGGAGGGCGCCTTCGCCGCGCTCGAGCGAAGAGGAGCGGCGATGCTGGAGCGCGCCGGCATCGCCCCCGCGCAGCGGCGGTTCGAGCGCTCCGTCGACGCGCGCTATCCGCGTCAATCGCACGAGCTCGCAGTGCCGGTTGCAGCCCGACCGATCAACCCGGCCGCGCTGGCGCAGATCGCAGCCGACTTCCATGCGCATCACCTGCACACCTATGGCCACGACAATCGCAGCGAGTCGGTGCAGATCGTCAGCGTTCGCGTCGCCGCCATCGGCGCAACGACATCGCTCGCGATCCGAGATGCCGTGGCGCGTTCCGGAACGGACGCGGTCAAAACCAAGCGCCCGGTATGGTTTCGCGAAACAGGCGTGATCGACGCGACGATTTATGACCGCAGACGGATGGCGTCGGGATTGCAGGTCACGGGTCCGGCGGTGATCGAGTCGCTCGAATCCACCATTCTCGTCCCGCCGGGATGGCGAGCTGAGATGAACAAGGACGGGTTCGTACTAATCACGCGTCTGCAAGCAGGAGCAAGTCAGCGATGAATTATGCGGCGCAGACGAGTGATCCCGCCATCTTCGAGATCGTCAAGAACAGCCTGTATAAGATCGCCGAGGAGATGCGGGTCGTGCTCGCAAAGACCGCCTACTCTCCGTTGTTGAAGTCGGCCGGCGATTATTCCTGCGGTATCTTCGACGCGCGCGGCGCCATGGTAGCGCAAGGGCCTGATCTGCCGATCCACCTCGGCTCCATGCCCGATGCGGTTCGCGCGATCGTTGCCGCCTTCGCAGCGGACGTGCACGAAGGCGACGTCTTTATTCACAACGATCCCTATTTCGGCGGCAGCCACTTGCCCGACATCAACGTGGTGCGGCCCGCCTTCCATGACGGGCAACTGCTGGGCTACGCCTGCCTGCGCGCGCACTGGCCAGACGTCGGCTCCGCTACGCCCGGCAGCTACGGAGCGGTCACGGAAATCTTCGGCGAGGGCATCCGCCTGCCGCCGGTGCGGCTCATCAGCCGCGGCGTGCTCGATGTGGACCTTGAAAAGGTGATCCTGGCGAATGTGCGCACGCCCGAGGAGCGCAAAGGCGATCTCGGCGCGCAGCTCGCCGCAACCCTGCGCGCGACCGAACGTCTGCAGGCGCTCGCCCGGCGTTACGGCAGCGACGCGGTGATCGGTTACATGGCGCAGGTCATGGATTATTCGGAGCGGCTGATGCGCGCGGCGCTTGTGGATCTGCCCGACGGAGCAGGCGCGTTCGAGGATTTCTGTGACGGCGACGGCATTGCCGACGACGAGATCGGCAAGGATGCGCCGTTCCGGATTCGTCTGTCCGTCAAGAAGAGCGGCGACAGGCTGATCGTGGACTTTGCCGGCACCGATCCGCAAGTCAAAGGCCCGATGAACGCGCCGCTCTCGGTCACAGCATCGGGTGTCTATTGCGGGCTCAAGACTGCAATCGATCCGAACAATCTCATTCCGCCCAACTCCGGCTGCTGGCGCGCGATCGAGATCAGCGCGCCTGCGGGTTCGGTCGTGAATGCCGCGTTCCCTGCCCCGGTCGTCTATGCCAACCACGAGATGTCCCATCGCGTGGCCGACATGGTGATGGGCGCGCTCGCGCGCTTCCTGCCGGAGCAGGTGATGGCCTGCAGCCAAGGCACATCGGCGATCCTGACGCTGGGGGGCGTCGATCCTCGCACGGGCCGCCATTATGTTTCGTACGAGACCGTCAAGGGCGGCTTTGGAGCACGGCCGAACAAGGACGGCATCAACTGCATCGCGAGCGGAATCTCCAATACAATGAACACGCCGGTGGAGGTCATGGAGATGTCGTTTCCGGTGCGCATCGAGCGTTATGCGATCAACCCGGACTCGGGCGGCGCGGGGCGCTATCGCGGCGGCTGCGGCGCGGTTCGGGTGTGGCGGCTCCTGGAGGGCGCGGATGCGACCGGTGCGTTGTGCATGGAGCGAATGACATCGCCGCCCTTCGGGCTTCTTGGCGGGAAGGCCGGAGCAGCAGCTCAAGTTACGCTCACGACAGCGGATGGTGCGACGCGTCCCCTGCCGGGCAAAGGCGCATTCAGCGCGCCGGCAGGCTCCGTCATCGAGATGATCACGCCCGGCTCCGGCGGCTTCGGCCCGCCGAGTGCACGCTATCCAATGGCAATCGGCCGCGATCTGCT
>CBFGVM010000201.1:0-7666 GCA_965652015.1 uncultured Alphaproteobacteria bacterium | reverse complement strand
ACGATGCGATGCGTCAGCGCCGAATACCCGGTGACGGCGCCGAAAATGGTTCCGGCCATGACGCCGAACACGAATCCCCAGGCAACGCGCCAGAGCGTCGCGAACGCGTGCTGCTGAAGCTCGCCGGTCGCCGCGAGATCGGTAAACGTGTTCCAGATCACCGATGGCGGCGGCACCAGGCGGCCGTTGGATACGCCCAGCCACACCGCAATTTCCCAGAGCACCGCCAGCCCGACCGGCAGCAACAAACCGAACGCCGGCCGCAGCACGCGTGCGAGACCTGCCTTCGAGGTCGCCTCCGGCACCCCGGCTTGTTCGACGCCCGCCGTCATGGACACAAGAGACACGGCAGAGCCTTCCAATGCAATATCGTCAATGCGCTCACGGTGTGTGGGGCGCGCGCGTCAATTCGCAGCCGTCACGTAGCGATCGTCGATGAGGTCGTCGACCGACTTTTTCACGTCGACGCGGGCGCCGATCACGCCTGCCTTCTGCAACGCGAGACCGGCTTCGAGAATCGATTCGCGTTGCGCCGGACCGACCTTGTTGTGGGTGAGCTCGGTGCGCTCCTTGAGCTGCTTGTCGACGACCGGACCATCCAAGCCAGTGACACCGATGAAGATCTTCTTTAGCTCGTCGTAGTTGGCGAGCGAATATTTGCGGGCCTCTTCGTAGGCGGAAATCACGCGCCGCACGATGTCCGGGTGGTCCTTGGCGAACTCTTCGCGCACATTGAGGATGCCCCAAGTATTCGCCTCGGGTTTGCGGTAGAACAACCGCGCGCCGTCCTTGACTTCGTGCTGCGCCATCATCGGGTCTAGCCCTGCCCAGGCATCGACGTCGCCGCGCAACAACGCAGTTCCTCCATCGGCGTGTTGCTGCACGAGCACCGGCGTGATGTCCTTGTCCGAGAGGCCAGCCGCGAGCAGCGCGCGCACCGCGAAGATGTGCGGATCGGTGCCGCGCACCATCGCGACTTTCTTACCTTTGAGGTCCTCGACCTTGCTGATGCTGCTGTCTTTGGCGGTAACCAGCGCGGTCCATTCGGGACGCGAATAGACGTAGACCGATTTGATCGGATTGCCGTTGATCCTGGCGACCAGCGCGGCGGAGCCGGCGGTCGAACCGAAATTGATCGATCCGGCGTTGAGGAATTGCAGAGCATTACTCGAGCTGACGGTCTTCACCCAAACGACTTTAATGCCGTCCTTGGCGAATTCCTTCTCCAGGAAGCCTTTCTCCTTGAGCAACATCGACACCGGGTTGTAGGTCGCCCAGTCGACGTAGATCTCCTTCGGATTGTCGGCGGCGCAGGGCTGCCCGGCGGGTAGGAGTGTCAGAGTAAGCGCGCCGGCGACGAGCAAACGGCGGGAAAATACGGTCATGACGACCTCCATGCGGTGAACCTCGGCCGCGGTCGCGCGGAAGAGGCCGGTTGATGAAGGCGGGAGTTTTTTGCCCGCCGTCAGCCTGGCGAGGGGCGGGCCCCGCGCTTTAGCTGCATTTGTAAAGCGCCCGCAAGCTGCTTGCTCAAATCGGCGCTATATTTATTTCTTAGAAACCGGAATTGAACCCGTCAATGAGAATTATTTATCTGATTTTCGCTACATAGATAGGAATTATTTTCATCTCATCCCACAACCCAAGAATGGCGAGGTCTGCCGCGCTGGGTTGCTTTGCCGGTGACATGCCGCTTGCGCTTCGTTATCCCGATGGACCCATGCTGACCCTGGCCGAGTCTTCGCCCGCAGCTGAAATCTTCGATGCCGCTGCCATCGCGGCGGAACTCGAACGCCTCAGCGAAGTCCATGCCGATAGCGAGCGGGAGCTGAGGTTGGCGGTCTCCCGCCGCCTGCGGACCGAACTCGCGCACGGGCGCGCGGCCATCGAGCGCTTGCTCATTGCCGACCGGCACGGGCGGCGCTGCGCCGAGCGGCTCTGCGCCATGCAGGACGAGATTATCCGCGTGCTGTTCGAGTTCGCGATCAAGCACCTCTACCCGGCGCAGAACCCTTCCGAAGCCGAGCGCATGGCGATCGTCGCCACCGGCGGCTACGGGCGCGGCGTGCTCGCCGCCGGCTCCGACATCGATCTGTTGTTCCTGCTTCCCTACAAGCAGACCGCCTGGGGCGAATCCGTCGCCGAGACGATCCTCTATTGCCTCTGGGACATGGGACTCAAAGTCGGCCACGCCACGCGCTCGGTCAACGAGTGCATCCGCGCGGCCAAGGGCGACATGACCATCCGCACCGCGCTGCTCGAGGCGCGCTTTCTCTTCGGCGAGCGCAAGCTTTACGACGAACTGGTCGCGCGCTTCGACAAGGAGGTCGTGCAGGGCACGGCGGCAGAATTCGTCGCCGCCAAGCTTGCCGAGCGGGAGGAGCGGCACCGGCGGGCGGGGCAGTCCCGCTATCTGGTCGAGCCAAACGTCAAGGACGGCAAGGGCGGGCTGCGCGACCTGCACACCCTCTACTGGATCGCCAAGTACGTCTATCGCGTGCGCGAACGCGAGGAGCTCATTGCGCTCGGCGTCTACGACCCTCGCGAATACCGTCGCTTTCGCCGCTGCGGCGACTTCCTCTGGGCCGTGCGCTGTCACATGCACTTTCTGACCGGGCGTGCGGAGGAGCGGCTGTCCTTCGACATCCAGCGCGAGATCGCTGTACGGCTCGGCTACACCGAGCATCCCGGTCTGCGCGACGTCGAGCGTTTCATGAAGCACTACTTCCTGATCGCGAAAGACGTCGGCGATCTCACCGCCATTCTCTGCGCCAAGCTCGAGAACAGCCAAGCCAAAGCCATGCCGGTGCTCAGCCGTATGATGGCGCGATTTCGGCCGCGCGCCCGGCACGCGCTGAGCGAGAGCGAGGACTTCGTCGTCGACTACAACCGCATCAATGTCGCCGACGAGAACGTGTTCAAACGCGACCCGGTCAATCTGATCCGCATCTTCCATCTCGCACAGAAGTACAATCTGGCGTTCCATCCCGACGCCATGCACGTCGCCACGCGCTCGCTCAGGCTGATCGATCAAGGATTGCGCGAGAACGAAGAGGCCAACCGGCTCTTTCTCGAGATCCTCACCTCAAAAAACGACGCCGAGACCGTGCTGCGACGGATGAACGAGGCGGGAGTCCTCGGCCAATTCGTGCCCGCCTTCGGCCGCATCGTCGCGATGATGCAGTTCAACCTGTACCACCACTACACCGTGGACGAGCATCTCCTGCGCTGCATCGGTGCGCTTTCCGACATCGAGGCCGGACGTGCCGACGACGCCAAATTCGCCACCGAGCTGATGCGGACCATCCAGCCGCGGCACCGCGACCTCCTCTATGTCGCGCTCTTCCTGCACGACATCGCGAAGGGCCGCGTCGAGGACCATTCCATCGTCGGGGCGCGGATCGCGCGCAGCTTCTGCCCGCGACTCGGCTTCTCGCCGGCGGAGACGGAAACCGTCGCGTGGCTCGTCGAAGTGCATCTGCTGATGTCGTCGGTCGCCCAGTCGCGCGATCTTTCCGACCGCATGACAATCGAGAACTTCAGCGCCGTGATGCAGTCGGTCGAGCGGCTCAAGCTGCTCACCATCCTCACCACCGCCGATATCAAGGCGGTCGGTCCGGGCGTGTGGAACGGCTGGAAGGCGCAGCTCATTCGCACGCTCTACTACGAAACCGAACCGGTACTCACCGGCGGATTTTCCGAGGTCAACCGGGCACAGCGGGTGGCCATGGCGCAGGCTGAGCTTCGCACCGAGCTTGGCGACTGGACGGCGGCCGAGCTCGACGCCTACATCGCGCTGCATTATCCGGCCTATTGGCTCAAGGTCGATCTGCCGCACAAAATCGCGCATGCGCGATTTCTGCGTTCGGCCGCGCAAGCGGGAAAGTCGCTCGCGACCTCGGTCGCTTTCCCGGCCGCGCGCGGGGTGACCGAGCTGACAGTGCTGGCGCCGGATCATCCTTGGCTGCTGTCGATCATCGCCGGCGCTTGCGCAGTCGCCGGCGCCAACATCGTGGATGCGCAAATCTTCACCACCACCGACGGCCGTGCGCTCGACACCATTTCGGTCTCGCGCGAGTTCGAGCTTGACGCCGATGAAGCGCGGCGCGCAGCGCGTATCACCGAGTCGATCGAACAGGCGTTGCGCGGCGACCTCAAGCTGCCCGAGGTGGTCGCCAAGCGGGAAACCGCGAAGGCCCGCCTCAAGGCCTTCGCCGTGCCGCCCGAGGTGACCGTCAACAACGGATGGTCGAGCCGCTACACCATGGTGGAGGTCACCGGGCTCGACCGCCCCGGGTTGTTGTTCGAGCTGACCGCGACATTATCGAAACTCAACCTCAACATCGCCTCCGCCCATGTCGCGACCTTCGGTGAGCGCGTGGTGGACGTCTTCTACGTCACCGATCTATTCGGGGCCAAGATCACCTCGCCGACGCGGCATGCGACCATCAAGCGTGCCCTGATCGCGCTACTCTCGCCTGCAGCCGCGGCTGCGAAGCCCGCCCAGAGCGTAGCAGCGGGCTGAATCGTTCGCCGGATCATCCGCCTGCATGCAGGCGCCCGCGGTAACCGCCTCTTAAATCACCCCATTTAGCCTGCCGCCGGGTCGGAGTCCCGGGGAGGCCAGAATGGCGCTGCGACGGAGCAAGGTACGCCGCGCGCGTGCACTCGACGCCGGCCCGGCGGCGCAAGCGACCGAGAGAAGCCGCAAGCGCAGGCGCGACGGCGGCTCACTCCTGCGGCGGCTCACCTACTGGTCGCTGGTGCTCGGGCTGTGGGGAATTATCGCGGCGGTGGGCACCATCGCCTTCGCCGTCTCGACGCTGCCGCCGATTCAGTCACTCGAAGTCCCCAAGCGCCCGCCGACGATCGAGATTGTCGGTGCCGACGGGCGGCCCCTCATCACGCGCGGCGAGATGAGCGGCACCGATGTGTCGATCAAGGACCTTCCCGCCTACTTCCCGAGGGCGTTTGTCGCCATCGAGGATCGCCGCTTCTTCAACCATTCCGGCGTTGACCCCATCGGGCTCCTTCGCGCCGCCGCCGCCAACGTGCTTCGCCGCGGCGTGTCGCAGGGCGGCTCGACCATCACCCAGCAACTCGCGAAGAATTTGTTTCTCACCCAGCAACGCACGCTTTGGCGCAAGATGCAGGAACTCGTCCTTGCGCTCTGGCTCGAGCGCAAGTTCAGCAAGACCGAAATTCTCGAGCTCTATCTCAATCGCGTCTATTTCGGCTCGGGTGCCTACGGGGTGGAGGCCGCGGCACAGCGCTATTTTGGCAAGCCCGCCCGGGATGTGAAGGTCGCCGAGGCGGCGATGCTCGCGGGTTTGGTGAAATCTCCTTCACGCCTGGCGCCGAGCCGCAATCCCGCCGGGGCCGAACGCCGCGCACAGGCGGTATTGGCGGCCATGACCGAGCTCGGCTTCGTCACCGAGACCATGGCCAAGACTGCGCTCGCGCAGCCGGCGCGCGCGGTGAAACCTGCGGGCGCCGGCTCGGTCAACTACGTAGCCGACTGGATCATGGACGTGCTCGACGATCTCGTCGGCCGCGTCGAGCAGGACCTCGTGGTGGAGACCTCGATCGATCCCGTCCTGCAGGCGGCCGCCGAGAAGGCGCTCGCCGACGAACTCACCCTCAAAGGACAAAAATTCGACGTCGCGCAGGGTGCCATTGTCGCGATCTCGCCCGAGGGCGCGGTGCGCGCGATGGTCGGCGGCAAGAGCTACGCTGAAAGTCAATTCAACCGCGCGGTCGCCGCCAAGCGTCAGCCCGGCTCGGCGTTCAAGCCTTTCGTCTATCTGACGGCACTCGAACGCGGGCTCACCCCCGAAAGCGTGCGCGAGGACAAGCCGGTGGCGCTCAAGGGCTGGAAACCGGAGAACTACAGCCGCGACTACCACGGGCCGGTGACGCTGTCGCAGGCGCTCGCGCTCTCGCTCAATACCGTGTCGGTGCGGCTCACGCTGGAAGTGGGGCCAAGCGCGGTAGCAAGGACCGCGTATCGACTCGGCATCGCCTCGAAGCTCGACGCCAATCCTTCGCTCGCACTCGGCACCTCGGAAGTGTCGCTGATCGAACTCACCTGCGCTTATGCGCCCTTCGCCAATGGCGGCAGCGCGATCGCCCCGCACGTGGTCGAACGCGTGCGCACCCATGCCGGGAAGATCTTGTTCGCGCGCACGCCACAGACTCTCGGACGCATCGTCGAGCCGCGCTACGTGGGCATGATGAATGCAATGATGCGCGAGACCCTCATCTCCGGCACCGCGCAGAAAGCGCAGCTTCCGGGCTGGCCGGCCGCCGGCAAGACCGGCACGAGCCAGGATTTCCGCGACGCCTGGTTCATCGGCTATACCGGCCACCTCGTCGCCGGAGTGTGGCTCGGCAACGACGATTCGTCACCGACCAAGAAGGCGACCGGAGGCAGCCTGCCGGTCGAGATCTGGTCACGCTTCATGCGAGCCGCCCATCAGGGCGTAGCAGTCGCAGCTTTGCCGGGACTGGCGGCCGCCCCGTCGTTCGCCTCGGCAGCGCCGCCCGTGCCGTCGGTACCGGTCGACGGGCAAGTCGGTTCTCCACTCGGCGGACCAGCGGTGAAACCGCAGCCGATCGATCGCAGCATCGACGGTTGGTTTCTCGACCGCCTGTTCGGACGGCGCTGATCCCTGTCCCGGGCGCAGCGCAGCACGAGCGCGGCGAGTGGTGCGCTGCAGACCCGGGATCGTTAGGGCCGTCGAAGACGCGCATAAACGCGCTTCTGGGCGATCCCGGATCAGCGGTGCACCGTTGCGCGCTAACGCGCTCCACGCTGCACCGCGTCCGGGACAAGCGACACGCGCAGTTCGTGTGCTAACCTCACGCGCGATCCGGAGCGCAGCATGCGATTGAAGGACAAGGTAGCGATCGTCACCGGCGCCGCGCGCGGCATCGGGCTTGCGATCGCCCGGCGCTACGTCGCGGAGGGGGCGCGCGTCACCCTCGCCGATATCGATGCCGGCGCGGGCGAAGCCGCCGCTCGTGCGCTCGGCAACGCCCGTTTCCTCGCCACCGACGTCGGCGACGCGAAGAGCGCCGAGAACGTCGTCGCAGAGACGTGCCGCGCGTTCGGCGATCTCGACATTCTCGTCAACAACGCCGGCATCATCCATGGTGCCGATTTCCTCGAGCTTGCCGAAGCCGATTTCGACCGCGTGCTGCGGGTGAATCTCAAGGGCGCCTTTCTCGTCGGCCAAGCCGCCGCGCGGCGGATGGTGGCACAGGTCAAGGCCGGCAAGCCGCCGGGCAGCATCATCAACATCAGCTCGATCAACGCGGTCGTCGCGATCGCCAACCACACGCCGTATTGCGTCTCGAAGGGCGGCATCGATCAGCTGACCAAGGTGATGGCGCTGGCGCTCGCGCCCTACGGCATCCGCATCAATGCTATCGGTCCGGGGTCGATCATGACCGATATCCTCAAGGCGGTGGCGACCGACAAGGAGGCCAAGCGCCGAATATTGGCGCGCACGCCGCTCGGTAGGATCGGCGAGCCCGACGAGATCGCTTCCATCGCCGTCTTCCTCGCTTCACCGGAGGCAAGCTATATGACCGGGGAGACCATCTACGCCGATGGCGGCCGGCTCGCGCTCAACTATACCGTGCCGGTCGAAGACAAAGCGCT
>CBFGVM010000200.1:0-7725 GCA_965652015.1 uncultured Alphaproteobacteria bacterium | reverse complement strand
GGGCCGTAGCTCAGTTGGGAGAGCGCCTCGTTCGCAATGAGGAGGTCAGGGGTTCGACCCCCCTCGGCTCCACCACCCGCCACCACTTGCGTGATAACAACTCGATGTGAGCCTGACTGATCAGCTCGTCTGCTGCTGCGGCACCGGCTTTCCCAGCCAATGGTTGAGGAACGCGGCGAGCCAGGCGCGGCCGGCGGGGTCGTAGACCGCGCGGTCGGCGAAATGCGCGCCCCGCGGCTTGGCGTTGGGCAATAGCATGCGTTCATGGCCGCGCGTGGTCCACCGGCACATCATGGCGTGGGTCACGTCGGGATGAAATTGCAGCGCAAAGGCCGCGCCGCCGTACCGAAAGGCCTGTACCGGGAAGGAGTCACCCTCCGCCAGCAAGTCGGCGCCGGGCGGCAGGTCGAAGCCCTCGCGATGCCACTGATAGACCTGCTCCGGCCAGGGATCGCATACGATGCGTCCGATCTCGGTCGGTCGAATCGGATAGTAGCCGACCTCGGCGTGTCCGTCGGGATGCCGATAGACCCGGCTGCCGAGGTGATGCGCGAGCATCTGCGCGCCCAGGCAGATTCCCAAAAACGGCTTCTCCTCCTTCAGCGGCACGCGCAGCCAATCGATCTCGCGCCGGATGAAGTCGGTGGTGTCGTTCGCGCTCATGGGACCGCCGAAGATGATCGCCCCGGCATGGCCGGTCATGGTCTCGGGCAGCGGATCGCCGAGACGGGGGCGGCGCACGTCGAGCGCATAGCCGCGCTGGCGCAGGGCGTGACCGATGCGCCCAGGAGTCGACGTTTCCTGGTGCAGCACAATCAGAATTGGCGGGAGCATGGCGTGGTCATAGCGAGCACAGCGGCCACCTCAATACCCGCTCGAGTCGGTTTTTCAAGATGCATGGCGCACAACCGCCATGCAACCGCGCATCGCTAGCGGCGACCGCGCTGCTGACGCGCGATGCGGTCGAGCAAAATGCGGTGCGGCGTAAAGCGAATCGCCGTGATCACCGCGCGGTTGGCGACGCCCGGAACCACCACGCGGCGGCCCTGCATGAGGCCGCGGTAAGCATCTTTCGCGACCTGCCCGGGGGACCGCGTGAGCAGCCGCGGAAAGATGTCGCCGCTCATGCCTGCGCGTGCCTGAAACTCGGTCGGCACCGGACCCGGGCAAAGCACGGTCACCCGCACACCCTTCGGCTTGAGCTCGCGATGCAGCGCCTCGCTGAACGAGAGCACATAGGCCTTGGTCGCGTAATAGACCGCCATGCCGGGCCCGGGCATGAACGCGGCAATCGACGCCAAGTTGAGAATGCCGCCCCGGCGGCGCTTGAGACTATCGATGAAGGCGAGCGAGAGCTCGGTAAGTGCGCGCACATCGAGGTCGATCATGGCGAGCTGCTCGGCCCGGTCGAGCTCGTCTGCGGCGCCGAGCAGGCCGAAGCCCGCGTTGTTGACGACCACGTCCGGCTCGAGGCCGCGCTGGTCGAGCGCCTCGGCAATCCCCTGCACGGCATCGGTGCGCGTGAGATCCGCGCGCAGAATCGTCGGCCGGTTCGCGCTCTTGGCGGCAATCGTATCTGCCAGCGCGCCGAGCGCCTGCTCGCGTCTGGCAACGAGAACAAGGTCGTGACCATGGCTGGCAAACTCGTGCGCCAGCGCTGCGCCGATCCCTCCCGACGCGCCGGTGATCAACGTCACGGGACGCTTCTCCTGCGTCACGGCGTCGCCCGCCGGCTCGCCACGCGTTGGCCAAGCTCGATTCGTTCCCGGGACGAGACACCGAGCAGATCCGCGGCGCGCCAGATCAGATTTCTCTCGAACTCGTCGACGTCGCCGTCGGCGTAGGCGATCTCCCACATCATTTCAACCACGCGCCGGCGACCCTCCTCGTCGAGCGAGCGATTGATCAAGCTGGTGAAGTGATAGAGATCGATCGACTCATTCTCGGCCTCCGTCGCCTCGGCGACCAATTCGTCGGTGGTCGCTACGTCGAGCGCGAACTGCTGCTTGATGACGGCGTGCAGCTTCTCGCGCTCGGCATCGCCGACATCGCCGTCGATGGCGGCGGCATGGACGAGCAGCGCCGCCGCTGCGAGGCGATAGTCGTTATGGGCGAAGTGGGCCGGATGCTTGTCGCCTTCCGACACCTCGGACAAAAACTTGCGAAAGCCTGCAAACATGGCGCCGTACCTTGGAGCGCGCCACGTTGCATGTTGTCTGCGCGAAGTCTAGGGGGCGGGCACGCGTCCCGGATGCGGCGCAGTGCGAAACGAAGTGGAGCCTCGCCTACTGCGTGGCCTTGCCCTTGCGCAGGTTCGCCTCGAGCAGCTCGAGGTTGTTCTTGACGTAGGCATTGCCGGGGTCGCGCGCCTGCGCCTCCATCAGCGTCTCGCGGGCGCGGCGCTGATCGCCGCGCAGCATGTAGGAGTAGCCACGATTGTTGAGTATCTCCGCCGTGGGCCCAGCGATCTTCGTCGCCTGGTCGTAGGCGCGGTCGGCGAGATCGAAGCGGCGCTGCCGGTCGTAGCAGGCCGCTAATCCGATCCAGGATTCGAGATCGCGCGGACGCAACTCGACGGCGCGGCGGAAGTGACGCTCGGCCAGGCTCAAATTCCCGTCGCGGAAGTACTTCTTGCCGAGGCTGACATCGTCATCCTTGTCGCGCGACGCCTTATTCGTGTCGCGCGAAGCCTTGGCCGCGGCGGCTGACGGCTTGGGCGGGGCCGGCGGCAGGCTCCCGGTCGTGACCGGATCGTCTTGCGACGCGTTCTGACTGGCTTCGGTCTTGGACTGGAAGAGGTCGCCGAGCCTGGTCGAAGTCTCGCAGCCGTTGAGCCACAAAAGACATGCGACGGTGGCGACGAGGACTCGCGCAGCTCTGGCTCTCATTGTCGTGTTCCCCCGGCGGCCTGCAATTGCGCCCCCCAGACGAAACCACGCGACGGCCGCCACACAAACCCGCATGCCAGGCTATAGGGTGATGGTTAAGAATCCCTCGCCGCCAGCGCACGACCCGTTGGAGCGAAGGTTCCGCCGGCCTTTCCGAGAAAGCGAAACCTGTTAGTCTTGATAATGTCGGCGCCGCGCCCGGCTCACGCTTATCGCACTGTGACCATGCGGCACCATCCGAAGCACCTTCCGGGGCATGGTGAATAAAGAGTATCCGTCCTATCTATGAGACCGCAGGAGAAGCGGAGAACACATGATGTCGAAGCCATGGATCAGCTACGTCGATCCCGCCACCGTCACCGATGAGGCCATGCGCGCCGAGTTCGACCGTTGCGCCCGCGAAGGCACACCGCGGCCGGAAAGCCAGGCGATTCGCGCCCACGTGCCGGCCGTGTTCTGGTCGTTCGCCAATTCCTGGCGCGACGTGTTCAAGAACGGAGTGGCCGATCACGGCATCAAGGAACTCTGCCGCATCTACGTTTCGCGTTCGGTCTTGTGCGAGTTCTGCGGCAATCAGCGTTCGATCAAGGCTGCGAAGCAGGGCATCGTCGAGGACGACTATCGCGATCTCATCAATTTCGAAAGTTCGAGCCGCTACGACGAGCGGCAGAAGGCGGCGCTCGCTTATGCCGAGGCCATCACTTGGGATCTGCCGGTCGACGACAAATTCTGGGCGCGGCTGCACAAGCATTTCAGCGAGCCGGAGCTGGTCGAGATCGGCTATTTCGTCGCGCTGACGATGGGGCAGCAGCGCTGGCTGCGCACGCTCGGCATCGAGCACCATCAGATCCTCGCCGGCACCGATGCCTCGATGGCGCCAGGCTTCGAGACCGCCGACGCGCTCGCTCGCTCCAAACAGGCACCCGACTATTGGGTGAAGAGGACCGCGAAGTCCCAGGCGGCGGAGTGACCCCCTCGCGGCCTCATGTTGAGGAGCACACGAGGCGCGCGTCTCAAGGCAACCACGTTTTCAGCACCGACAGCGTGGAGTCAACGCCACGCAGATCCGCCAACAGCCGGGAGTAATCCCCTACCTACTGGCGGGATTGTGATCATCTCGGCGCATCGCGTTGATCTAAATCAATGCGCCCGCCTTTTTTATATGTGCTAAGCGAACACCAACCGTGCGTGATGTCGTCAATTCGGCGGCTCGCATGTCTCGGCCGCGGCGAAGCGCGGATTGTCGCAGGGAATTTCTTCCGATCGTGCGGGTTTTTGATCTCATACGGTGTGCGCGGTCATGACTTATCTCTTCACAATCATCGCCTTTTTTGCCGTAGCAGGAGTGGCGCTGTTCGCAAATCGGCGAAAGAATTTCAGCACCGATAACGTACAGATCAACGCCAAGTATATGCGCCAAGAACTGAGAGTGATCGCCTATTTGCTGGCCGGGGTCGTGATCCTGCTCGGCGTCATCGCGGACAAGATACAATAGGCGCCCACAGACCAAGCTCCTGGAATTCATTCCCCGTGCGATGGCGCCCTTTGTGCTTTGATATCGCGCGCTTCGCAGGCTCGCGATCTGAAGACCAGACCGTGGCTTGGGACAGCGTTAGTTGATGACCACCTTGGTGAAGTACGGAGGCGCTGTGACGCCCCGGTCAAACTCTATCCAAATCAATTGCAGGCGTTCGGTCGGCGCAAACGCCTTTTGAAATTCTCTTGGCAAGGCCGACGCTACCGTACCAATCCTTGAAATTACGCCGGGCAGCGCTCCGGTCCCCGCGTTAATAGAGACCTTTTGACCGACTTCCAACTTGTACCATCTCCCGACCGGAACCCAGGCGACGACAAACCGGTGATCGCCGACCAATTCCAACAATGGATCGCCGGCTCGCACGACAGCGCCACGATTGGCCAGGACGGCGCTGACGGTACCTGATATGGGCGCACGTAGCCTTCCTTGGTCGAACACGTCGAGAAGATCCGACAGGGCCAGATCGGCCTGCTCGGTGGCCACCGTCAGCATCTTGAGCTGGTCATTCAGCGCTCGTTTTTCGGCGCGCAACGCTTCCGCGTCCTTTTGGCTATTGTACGCCTGCTCCGCGGCCGCGGTGCGAGGGATGACCGCAAGAAGTCCCTTTTTGTAGCTCTCATTGAGCTTGTCCTTTCCTTCGATGGCGACCGCTTCACGATGTTCCGCCGGCGCCAACAGCGCATCCACCACCGCGTTACGGACATCCATTTCGACCAGTCGAGCTGCCCGCGTAGCTGCTTCGGAGCTCAGTCTGGCGCGAGTCTCCGCCACTTGCTGCGAAGAGATCTGTAAAACCACTCGTCCTTCGGCAACTCGATCGCCCTCCTTTACCATCACCTCTCGAACGGTGACGTTATATTCTGCGGCGACAACAGCTGGTTGCCCGAGTACCAAGCCGTCGCCGCGCAAGTAGATGTGCCCGCCGAAGAAAACATCAAACACCCAGATCGCGAATCCGATCAGCGCCAAAAGGTACGTCCATTTGATCGCGACGCGCTTCACGACAGTCTCCACCTTTGTTGCTCTGGAATATAGTTGTCACCCCGCGAGCTTATAAAAATGAGCTCGCCGAGGAGCGCCGCTATTCTGACGGGACGCATGACGACATTTTGCATCAACGTATATAGCGGGATATACGGAAGCAGCCTGAGCGGGACTCGTGCTACGATGCACACGAAAACATCCAAGATCGTAAGTCCTAGGAAAATTGCGCCCAACAACGTGAAGGCAAATTCTCCTACGTTGCTCCACAGCCAGACGTAATAAATTGGCAGTGCAAGGGGTAAGACGATCGAAAACCAAATCACATCCAAGATCACCAGAGCTTCAATGAGCCTAAAATGGGGTGATAGTGGACTGATGTTTCCAATGCATCTCCTGCACCAGACGCTAATCAACCCGGAATCCCATCGAAACCTTTGCAGCGTCAAAGCGGCCAGCGTCTCTGGAACCCTGGTTTTACCAACGGCCTCCGGCGCAAAGCGAATTTTGTATCCTGCATTTCGCAATTTCATCGTCAGGGCGGCGTCTTCGGAAACTTCCATATCCAGCCCGCCAACTTCTCGAAGCGCAGAACGCCGAAAAGCTCCACATGCGCCAGATACATTGGGAATGAGATCCAGCACGTCGGCTACTCGACGACCCATTGAGATGGCAATTGCATATTCAATGGCTTGAAATCGCGTCGTGAGGGTCGCGCCTTCGTTGTGGACTTTAAGGTCGCAGCTTACGGCTCCGACTTTCGGATCAGCGAAATAGCGCAATGCCGCATCAATAGCGCCAGGCTGCAGTACCGTGTCGGCATCGATAATAAATACGATTTCGCCAGTGCATTCCTCTAACCCCAGATTGAGGGCCGTAATCTTACTGCTTCTTGTTGGAAGCCGAATAGCTTTATGAACCAAACCTTCGGCCTTCAATTGCTCAACGATTTTCCACATGCCGTCAGTCGATCCATCGTCAACTACGATGACCTGATCGGTGTTGATCGATTCGACACAAGCCCGGATGGAATTAGCTTCATTGTATCCGGCCACGACAGCACTGGTCGTGAGCCGAAGCGGCGGCAGCTTCTTTGTTTCAAAAATGGAAATCACGATGAGGCTCATGACGTACCGCGGCACGTCGAAGACCAACGTGAACCAAAAAAGCAGAGCCAACGATGCCGGATCGAGGGACAGTAAAAGATAAAGCGAGTTCACGTCCCGTGCCCCCCCGAGCTGTGGTCAGCCCAACCCCTCAAGCTTTCATCAGTGCGCAGCCGTGCGGAACAGTTCCTGCGTTCGCTCCAGCGTTTGGCCGACAGCAGCCGGGACGCCCGGGGCCGGCGACGTGCGGACCGACTCATGCGTTCGGCGTAACGTTCGCTCGACCGCGGCGCGGACGCGGCGGACTTCCGCGGCGGACTTCGGCCCATCTTGTGCTGCCGCGCTTGCCGCAGGGCTCGACGACCGTTCTACGGCTGGGGAACCGAGACCAGTTGTCTCCGGTTCCTGCGCGCTAGGAAACGGCTTTGCCGTTCCCGACGATGTAGTGGACTTCTGCAAGTCGGACTTGCCGTTCGGCGCGCTCTGCTCCGGCGCGGCGGCCAGCGGTGCCCGACGCTCATCCATGCCCTGCGCGCCCAGACCGGCTGCCCCGGCGAGCGCGAGAACGCACGCGGTGATCAAAGCATTCTTCATAGCGATCTCTGGCAGTCCTGACGCGGACTACCCACCCCACCATCAGCGGACTACCGACGCACCACCGACGGAGTACCGACGCACCTCCAACGTGCGCGGGTGACTCAAGTTCCAATCGACGAGCTCTTTTTTGCAAATGAAACGCAACTACTCTTGGCGCGGCAACCCTTCGTAGGATAAGCCTCGGATATATAAAGACAATTCACAGGCGAGGAATTCGCATACCGAATCCAACAACGTCTCGCCCTGGCTATACCCGCGCAAATCCGCGCGGGAATGAATGCATCCGCTCGACCCCGGCATTCGTGATCAGCAACAGTTCGCCGGTCTGCACCCCCGCCTTGCCGTCGCGCGTGACCACGTTGGGCTGCACCACGACCGTCATGCCCGCCTCGAACGGCTCCGCCGGAATGGGCCCGGCGGGACGGCTCTTGCTGCCGAGGATCGGCGGGAAATAGCCGCCGCCATAACCGTGCAGGAGATCGTCGATGATGGTGAAGCCCGCATCTTCGATGACGCCGGCGGCCTCGATCACTTGCTCCGGCATTGCGCCCGCTTTGAGTACCGCGGCGACCGCGTCGAAGGCTGCATCGGCGGCAGCATGCAATGCGCGATAGAG
>CBFGVM010000199.1:0-7729 GCA_965652015.1 uncultured Alphaproteobacteria bacterium | reverse complement strand
GCGCGGGCGCCGCAATGGCGCTTCCGTCGTCAACCCCGACACGGCCGAAGCCCGGGAGCTTCACGGCGGGATGGCGTAGATCAAGGCCAGCGACCAGGCCAAGAACGTTCACTTCGACGCCCTCGACCCAACCGACCTTCACGCCGAGGAGACCCCACAGCGAGGCTTCGATGCCAGTGCCACTATCGGTCGGGCCCAGATACGGATAGGCGCGGAAATCCTTGCCCACGGCGTTTGACGGCAGCGTGGTCTCGAGCTCCGGCACGGCGCGCAACACGGTGGCGGTGAAGGTGTTGCTGTTCGGTCCGGGCCAAATGCGATAGTCGCCGGAATGGTTGTAGCGGTACGCCGCGATCGCCCCCTTGACCTTCGGGATAAGAGCTGCGGCCGCAGGTCCCCGCACGTCGACCAGCACGCGCGGGGTATCGCCGAACCAGCGTCCGTCAGGCGCCCAACCGTTGGTCCGCACCGGTTGGCCCCAGCCGACCATGTCGTAGCGGATCCAGCTGGTGGCATTCTCGGGCTTGAACACGATCCAGCTGTGGACGGCGAAGATGCCCTTCCAGCGGCCGGTGCGGCCGGTGAAGACGAGGAATCGTGCATCGCGGTCGGCGTCCGCCGGCGGCAGCATGCCGACGCTCGACCAATCGGCGTCGCGGAAGCTCGCGGGACGGTCCTTGCTGGCGTAGAGCGCTGCATGGACCGCGAGAGGAAGGAGGAAAAGGACGAGAATTCCGACGAGCACTTTTCGAGCGGGGTGGCGCATGGATTTGGAATGAGACCGGTATTGCGGACCGAAATATGGCGTGTGCCATGGCCCGCGCGCAACGGCAATGCGTCACACCGGCACATTAAAAGCCGGCAAGGAAGGCCTCGCATCCATCAGCGCGCGGCCGCGAGTGCAGCCCGCACGATGGCCTCGCCGGCCCGCGTGAGATCGTCGAATGTCAACGCCGGGCCACGTAGCTTGACTTGGGCACGGCGCAGTCCGGGGACGTGAATGAATGCTGCCAGCCGCAGCACACCGGCGCGGGCGGCCTCGGCGGCCCGCCAGCACAAATAGTTACAAAGATAGTGGCCGGCGTCGTGGGATAGCGCTGCTGGCACGCCGGTCGCCAGCGCGGCCATCAGCAGCCGCTGGGCGGGCGCTCGCAGCGGCAAGGTTATCGGTCCGCCCGCAGCGATGGTGGCAGCGACCGGAACGTGTCCGGCGGCGTCGGGGATGACGCGCGTGAGCACGTTGCGCGCGCGCGTTTCGATCCGCACGTGCTTGGTCCGGGCTGCCAGGCCAAACATGACCAGAGCTGCGGGCTTTTCGCGCGCGATCAGCGCCGGCAGTTCCCGATCGACTGCATCGTAGGTCACGGGAAAGACATGCGCGACACGACGAACGCGGGCGAAGGCGGGGTGCCGCCGCCGCGCCAGCTCGAGCGCCAGCGGTTCGCTGGGATTGAAAGGAGCCCCAGGAAACGACCCGAAGCCAGTGATGAGGATCGTAGCCGTCATTCGTCCTGTGCGAGAGGGCAGGAAACGTTTCCGCGCGACAAATGGCGCGGCCCAGAGGATACACCGTAGCGCGGCTTGGCGTGAATGGCGGCCTCGATCAAACGCCAAGCGCGGATGCGATCTCCTCGACAGCCACGGCGGGCGACATCCGCCCGGCAGCGACGGCGGCCTCGATGCGAGGAAGCTTCGCTTTGAGTGCGGGGTCGGATTTGAGGCGTGCGAACACGCGGTCTTCGAGCATCGCCCACATCCATTTCACCTGTTGCTCGCACCGGCGCGCATCGAACTCCCCGGCTTTGCTCGTGCGCTCGCGGTGATCGAGGATGTTCTCCCATAGCTCGGCAATGCCGGCACCGGTCAGCGCCGAATAGGTTACGACCGGCGGCGACCAGTTCGGCGAGCGGGGAGAGAGGATGTGCAGCGCGGCACGGTACTCGGCAGCGGCCGCTTTAGCCCGCTTGACGTTGTCACCGTCGGCCTTGTTGATCGCAATCATGTCGGCAATCTCGACCACGCCTTTCTTGAGGCCCTGCAGTTCGTCGCCCGCCCCGGGCAGCATGAGCACGAGAAAAAAATCGGTCATGTCCGCGACCATGGTCTCGGACTGACCCGTGCCGATGGTTTCGACCAGCACGACGTCATAGCCCGCCGCCTCGCAGATCAGCATCGCCTCGCGCGTTTTCGCCGCGACACCGCCGAGCGTGCCGGACGCGGGAGAGGGGCGCACGAAGGCATTGGCATCGGCGGCGAGCCGCGGCATGCGGGTCTTATCCGCGAGGATCGAACCGCCACTGCGCGCAGACGATGGATCGACCGCGAGAACGGCCACTTGGTGGCCCTTGTCGGTAAGGAACGTGCCGAGCGCATCGATGGTGGTCGACTTGCCTACGCCAGGCGCGCCGGTGATACCGACGCGGATCCCCTTGCCGGTGGAGGGGAGAAGATCCTGCACCAATCGGCGTGCCGCCTTCTGATGATCGGCCCGCCGGCTCTCGATGAGCGTGATGGCGCGGGCAATGACGGCGCGCTCGTGCGCCCGGATACCGCGCGCCAGATCGGCAAGATCGGGAATGGCGGGCTGGTGACGCGAAGACATAAATTCGCCCTAGAGGCGGGCCCGCGGAAGCCGCTCGCAGCGCTGCCGCCGGCTTCGAGCCGGTGCATGTTCTATATGAAGCTCAATAGGATAACTGCGCACCAAACGGGATCATCCGCAACTGGTTAACGCTTGGTGAAGTTGGCTCCCGCCGCGGGCGGCGGGACGTTATTATAGCTGCGGATGGGGTCTGGGAGGGATGCATGCGTCGACACGCGCGCGCCGCCGCTTGGGCCGTGTCTCTATTCGCCAGCCTTGCCGCCAGCACGAGTCAGGCCGCCGATCTGATCTGGGAAGTCGAAAGCCCGTTCCGTTTCTTCAAGCCGACCCGGTCTTTCGTCCTACACGAGGCAGCATTCAACGCTGCGCGCGGCGATCCGTCCGCGCCGCTGCCCGCGGACATCATCTGGCGTACCGAACGCGCGCTCAACGATCCCGACTGCAAGGATGCCTCGACGCCCGACCGTTGCGCGGCGACGGCCGGCAAGCGCTACCAGCAAAGTCGCCTCGGCTGGGCGGCGCAGACCTTGGGCGAGACCTGTTACGAGAGCAACGGCCGTCCCAGCCGCTATTCGGCGCTCTGTGACCGCAGATATTCCTGGGGCGTGGCGAGAGAAGATTACGTTCTGCCGGACGCGCACACGGTCACGATCCGCATCGCACCCGAACAGCTTGGAAGTGCGAATGGCGACTGCATTTGGAGCTGGCAGGCGCGCAAGGCCGCCGGCAAACCCGAGAGCAAGCGCATAGCCTGCGCGGACAAGCTCACCATCGCGCGCGTGCCTTACGCGCTCGATCGCACCAATTCCGGCGTCTCGGTGACGGTCAAGTTGCCGGACGGCCGCGAGTTCGCCGAACCGGAGGTGGTGGTCGAAGACCTCTTCATCGTGGCGCTCGGCGATTCGTTTGCCTCGGGTGAAAGCAATCCGGACCAGCCGGTGCAATTCAGCGCCGCGCGCGAGATGGTGTACGAGCCGGCCTTGCTGCGCGCCGGCCTGTTGCCAAGAGCGCCGGGCAAGGGCGGCGCCGCACCAAAATATGGCATCGCGTCGAGAACGTCGGGCAACGGCACCGCGTCGAGCTACGGCCTCGCCTCGAGCGATGACCGCTACAATCCAAAGGTGCTGCCGCGGCGATTCATGGACGACGAGGTGGCCGAACGCTTTTACGGGATTGGCTCACCACAATTCACCGCCGCCTTCGAGAAGGCGTCGGCACGCTGGCTGAGCCGCGACTGCCATCGCTCGCAATATGGCTACCCGTTCCGCGTGGCGATCGAGCTTGCGCTCGAGAACCGCCATCGCGCCGTAACGCTCGCGAGCTTCGCCTGTTCCGGCGCGGAGGTGACGGAAGGGCTGTTTCTGGACATGGAGGCGCGCGAGGGCGCACGCGAGCTTCCCGCCGGTAAGGTCCGCCCCCAGCTCGACCAGCTGAGCGACCTCATCTGCCGCGGCGCCCGCTCCCAGAGCGCGAGCTATACACTTCCCGTCTACGCGCATGGCAGCACGCGGATCTCGGCGCAGAGGATCGCCAAGACCTGGTGCCCGCCCCATTTGCGCAAGCGCGCGATCGACGTCGTGCTGGTCTCGATCGGCGGAAACGACGTGGGCTTCGCGGCGCTGACGGCCTATTCCTTGACCGAGAGCATCGCGGACCTTGCGCCCATCGCCGGCTTGGTCGGGAGCTCGACCCGCTTCGGGCCGCCAGCCGCGCGCGCTTATCTCGAGGTGCTTGACGAGCGCATGAAGGCGCTCAAAGGGGCGCTGCACGACGGGTTCGGCGTTCCCCCCTCGCGAGTGGTGCAGTCGTCCTATGAGCCGATCCAATACGATGAGACCGGCACACTCTGCGGGGCGCAGCCGACGTTGGGCATGGACGTGCATCCTGGTTTGAAAATCGATCGGCAGCGCTTGCAGGAGACGGCGGACTTTCTGCGCGATTTTCTGCGGCGGCTCGAATGCATCGCCAGCAACAAGAACCGCGCGGGTTGCCCGGCCGATCTCGCCACCGGTTCCGGTACTGGCTTTGCGCTAGTGACGGAACACATCCCGGAATTCAGCAGGCGCGGCCTTTGCGCCCGCAATCCCAAGCACGCGCTCGCCGACGCCATCGCCATGCGCGTGCCGCGCAAGTCGATGAACGGCGAAGTCTTCAAGCCCTATTCGCCGGCGGCGACGCTGCCCTATGCTCACCAGTGGCGCCTGTTCCGCACGCCGAACGACGCTTTCCTAGCTGCCAACACACATCGGGAAGGGACGCCGCTCTTCGATATCCTGCAGCCGGCCTATGCGGCGCTGTACAGCGGGGCAATCCACCCGACCGCGGAAGCCCATGCCATCGTCGCCGACCATGTGATGCGGCACGTGCGGGCGATCGTAGATAAGCGCGACGCCAAGCAGGACGCGACCGACCGCAGCGCGCGCTGACCAAAAAAGGATTGCCGACGTTACCGCTCAATCGGGGCGAGATCACTCGGCCGCTTGCTGCCCGTGGCCCAGCCGCTGATTGAGCTTGTGGAGCAGGACCTCGGCCGCGTCCGCGATGACGGTAGCCGGCGGGAAGATCGCCTCGGCGCCGGCACGCTTGAGCTCGTCATAGTCCTGCGGCGGCACCACGCCGCCAACGACAATCATGATGTCCTCGCGGCCCTCCTTGACGAGCGCGGCCTTGAGCTGCGGAACAAGCGTGAGATGCGCTGCCGCAAGCGAGGACACGCCGAGCACGTGAACATCGTTTTCAATGGCTTGGCGCGCGGCTTCCGCCGGTGTGGCGAATAGCGGACCGATGTCGACATCGAAGCCGAGATCGGCGAACGCGGTCGCGATCACCTTTTGCCCACGGTCGTGACCGTCCTGGCCGATCTTGGCGACCAGGATACGCGGCCGGCGGCCTTCGTTCGCCTCGAATTCGCTGACGAGCTTCTGCACCCGCGTAACTGCTTCTGACATGGCGCCGACCTCCCGCTTATAGACGCCGGTGATCGCCTTGATCTCCGCGCGATGTCGGCCGAAGACCCGCTCCAGCGCCGAGGAGATTTCGCCCACCGTCGCCTTGGCGCGCGCGGCATCGATCGCGAGCGCGAGCAGATTGCCATTGCCGCCCGCGGCGGTACGGGTGAGCGCAGCCAACGCGTCCTCGACCGCCTTCGGATCGCGCTCGCGCCTAAGGCGCGAAAGTTTGTCGACCTGCAATTGCCGCACCGCCGCGTTGTCGACCTTGAGCAGGTGGACCGGGGCTTCCCGTTCGGGGCGATACTTGTTAACGCCGATGACCGCTTGCTCTCCCGCGTCGATGCGCGCCTGCGTCTTCGCCGCGGCCTCCTCGATGCGAAGCTTCGGCAGGCCTGCTTCGATTGCCTTGGCCATGCCGCCCATCTCCTCGACTTCCCGGATGCGGCCCCAAGCGGCCCTGGCGAGGTCGTAGGTAAGCCGCTCGACGTAGAACGAGCCGCCCCAGGGATCGATCGTGCGCGTGATGCCGCTCTCTTGCTGCAGAACGATCTGTGTGTTGCGGGCTATGCGCGCAGAAAAATCGGTCGGAAGTGCGAGCGCTTCGTCGAGGGCGTTGGTGTGCAGCGATTGGGTCTGCCCTTGCGCCGCCGCCATTGCCTCGATCGCGGTTCTTACCACGTTGTTGAATACGTCTTGCGCCGCGAGCGACCAGCCGGAGGTCTGACAATGGGCGCGCAGCGACAGCGAGCGCGCGTCCTTGGGCTCGAACTGCTTCATCAGCTTCGCCCAGAGCAGACGCGCCGCCCGCAGCTTGGCAACCTCCATGAAGAAGTTCATGCCGATGGCCCAGAAGAATGAGATGCGCGGCGCGAATCGGTCGATATCGAGCCCCGCCCTCAGGCCTGCGCGCACGTATTCGACGCCGTCAGCGAGCGTATAGGCAAGCTCGAGATCCTGCGTCGCCCCGGCTTCTTGCATGTGATAGCCGGACACCGAGATCGAGTTGAATTTCGGCATCTGCGCCGCGGTAAACGCGAAAATGTCGGAGATGATGCGCAAGGACGGCTCGGGGGGATAGATGTAGGTGTTGCGCACCATGAATTCCTTGAGGATGTCGTTCTGTATGGTGCCGGAGAGTTGCCGTGGCTTCACGCCCTGCTCCTCGGCAGCCACGATATACAGCGCGAGCACCGGCAGCACGGCGCCGTTCATGGTCATCGATACCGATATCTGGTCGAGCGGGATCCCGGCGAACAGAGTGCGCATGTCGTAGATGGAATCGATCGCGACACCTGCCATGCCGACGTCACCAGTGACGCGGGGATGATCGCTGTCGTAGCCGCGGTGCGTGGCGAGATCGAAGGCGACCGAAAGACCCTTTTGTCCGGCTGCAAGATTGCGGCGATAGAAGGCGTTCGAGTCCTCGGCGGTCGAGAAGCCGGCATATTGCCGGATCGTCCAAGGCTGCGTGACGTACATGGTCGGATAGGGACCACGCAGATAGGGGGCGATGCCGGGCAAGGTGTCGAGAAAGTCGAGAGCTTTGATGTCGTCGGGCCGGTAGACCGGCTTCACCGCGATGCCTTCCGGCGTGACCCAGGCGGCGCTAGACGGCGGCGGCTTCGGCGTGGCCGCGGCAAAATCGACGCTGGCAAAATTCGGAATGCGGGCCATGACGTTGATATATCGCCTCGATCTCAGCGTCGCCAGCCCTGTGAATCTCCGCCGAAGCCACTAGGCGACTTTGGGATCAGCCGGCAATGAGGTCGTGGGCCCGCCGCAGCGCCGCCAGCGCGTCGCAACCGACGAAGATAAAGCCGCAAACGCCTGCTTGCGTGAGCTCCCGCTCCAGCCCGGCGGGGCGGCCGGCGAGCCAGACCGAAGCGCCTTCACGGCGCAAAGCGTGCGCCGCCGGCGTCGCCTCGCGCGCATAGATTTCGTCCGACGAGCACAGGCATGCGAGCTTGGCGCCCGAGACTTTGAATGCCGCGATCATCGCGTCGCGGGAGGCAAAGCCGTCGTTGCCCGCCGCCTCGAAGCCGCCGGCCGCGAAAAAGCTCTTGGCGAAGGTCGCCCTCGCCGTGAAATCGGCAGGTGCGCCCAGGTTTGCGATAAAAACCTTCGGCCGCGCGCCGGTGCGCGCGAGCATTCGATCGGAGACTTCGCGCAGCTGTTC
>CBFGVM010000198.1:0-7818 GCA_965652015.1 uncultured Alphaproteobacteria bacterium | reverse complement strand
AGACCGGACTGTTGTCTGGCAGCTCGCTCGAGATCGCTGGCGCCGCTGGACGAATCGCATAGTATCAATGGTAGACCCCCGGCAGCACCTCGTAGTCGACATTGATGGCCTCTGCCGCGTCGAGCGCCTGCGGCACCGTCTCCGCCACGACCATGGCCACGGCCTCGCCGACGTGGCGCGTCTTGTCGGCGGGCAAAAGCATGTGGGGTCCGATGAAGACCGCGCCGCCGCCGGCAGCGGAAAGCTTCATGTCGTATTTGGTCTTCGGCAGCGGATCGTGGGGAATGGCGCCAAGTCCGTCGGCGAGGCAGTCGGCGCCGGTGAAAACGCCGAGCACTCCCGGCATGGCCTTGGCGCGCGCCGCATCGATAGCGCGGATGCGTGCGTGGGGATGCGGCGAGCGCAGCATCACCGCATGGGCTTGGCCGTCGACGCTGAAGTCATCGGTGAAGCGGCCGCGTCCGGTGGTGAGCCGGGCGTCCTCGTTGCGGACGATCGGCTTGCCGACGGAGCGGAAGCTTAATTCCCCAGGTCGCTGTTTGTGGTCGAGGACCGTCATCGCAGGCAGCTTTTTGGCGTTTCTAGAGCAGCTTCACAATGCTTCTATAAACTGGCGGCTGCAACCATCACCCTACGGAGCGAACCCATGCGACGCATTCTCGAACGTCATCCCATCATCATGCCCACGATCGCAGCACTGGTGATCGGGCTGTCTGCGCCCTCGGGGGGCCGAGCGCAAACCGTGATGCCCCCGAGTGCGCCGGCGAACTGCGTCCAGAACGCCGGGAACGGTGAGTTGGCATGCGGCTCGGGCGCGACCGCAAATCCGGGCACCGGCGCGACCGCAATAGGTATCAATGCAAAAGCGACAGCCGATGGAGCTGTGGCATTCGGCTCCAATGCCAACGCCAGTGCGATCTCGGCAATGGCCTTCGGCCTCGGTACCGCGGCGAGCGAGCAAGGCAGTGTGGCCCTCGGCCAGGGCGCAACCTCGAGCGGGAACGCCAGCACCGCGGTCGGCTTCGCGGCGCGCGCGTTCGGCAATGACAGCGTGGCGGTCGGCGATACCGCCACCGCGGGAAGCGCGGATGTCAATTTCAGCACCGCCATCGGCAGCAATACGTCGGCCAATTTCGCTTCGAGCACCGCCCTCGGTTTCGGCGCGCAGACCACGGCCGCGAACCAGATGATGTTCGGAACCGCGACCAACATCTACGCGCTTCCGGGCGTCAACTCGGCAGCGAGCCGTGCGGCGCAGCAACCTCCCCTGATGATGCTTACCGTCGATGCGGCCGGCAACATTGCAACGGCGCCAATTCCAACTTGCCGATGCCCGCGTCCGCCGGTTAAGCCCAAGCCGCGACGAAGCTGAAGGAGGTCCGCCCGCTCAACACCTTCGGGCGCGCCACGATACCAACGCTTTCACGTCACCGCAGCGGCTTGGCGAAGCTGAGTTCGTGACCATCGGGGTCGGTCAGGTGGAAGAACCGCTCGCCCCATTCGGCATCGCGCGGCGCCGTGTCGGGCCTGTAGCCGGCCGCGATGACGCTGGCATGCAGCGAGTCGACGTCAGAATGGTAGAAGATGACGCGCCCCCACCAGGACCATGTTCGCTCGGCGGGTTGGGCAATCAGATTGAGATAGCTCACTCCCGCCCGAAAGCTGGTGAACGCGGCGTCATCGCCGCCGTAAATCATCTCAAAGCCCAGCATGCGATAGAAACGCACGGCGCGCGACATATCGTGCGTGGCCAGCGTGATCGCGCTGATGCTTTCGATCATCCCCGAACCCAGTCTGGCGCCCAGGATCACTCGCGCTTGCCGGCAATCGATTCGTGCGGGTGACGCACATCGCCGCGCTTGTTGCGCTTGCGCACGTAGTTGATCAGGGCGTCGGGCCGCTCGCATTTCACCTTGAGGGCAGCGATCAGGGCATCCTCCGCCGCCACCGTCACGCTCTCGTGCTTGCCAGCGATGTTTATGCCGACGGTGAATTCGAGCGCCATGGTGCTGTTCTGCCCCAGCTAGTTGGACGTAATGCCTGGCTCGGTCTCTTCGAGCTGCGAGAAGCGTACCTGCAGGATCTCCTTCGTCGTCACTCTCCCGTCGCTGCCTTTCTCGACCAGAACGAGCTGCTGCGCGTCGGGCAAGCCGGCGGGAATCACCATCTTCCCGCCGGGTTTGAGCTGGTGGAGCAGGGGCGGCGGAATGAGGTCCGGAGCAGCGGTCACGATCACCTTGTCGAACGGGGCGTGCTCCGACCAGCCATGATAGCCATTGCCAATCTTGATCTCAATGTTGGTGCAGCCTTGGCGACGCAGTCGTTGCCTTGCCTGTCGCCCCAGCTCTTCGATGATTTCGATGCTGTACACCTTCCGCACCAGCTGCGCGAGAATTGCGGCCTGATAGCCCAGCCCGGTGCCGATCTCCAGCACGGTATCGTCCGCGTTAAGATCGAGCAGATCGGTCATCAGCGCGACGATGAACGGCTGCGAGATCGTCTTCTCGAATCCGATGGGAAGAGGAATGTTGGCGTAGGCGTACAGCTGGAGTTCAACGGGTACGAACTCGTGCCGCGGCACGCTGCCCATCACCGCCATAACGCGCTCGTCGAGCGCTGTCTTGCCAAGCACGTCGCTCACGTGAAAGACGCCGGCGGAAATCTCCACCAGCATATGCTGACGAAGGATCTCGAAATCGTTCGCAGTCATTGCGCCATCCTGCCGCCGCAGCTCGTCGCCCAAGAGCAGCCGGCGCGACTTGTTCGCTATCGGCAATGTAAGCGAAACTCACTCGGCTTTCCACAGACGCGCAATCGGGCCGAGCCATGGACCGGTTACACACGGAATCGTTGACCGTAACGGTCGATGACGCACATACCGTCTCCGGCCTGCTATTGGCGCCGGAGCGGGCGCGCGCCTGTTACGTGCTTGCGCACGGGGCGGGGGCGGGAATGTTCCATCCGTTCATGGCGGCGGTCGCAGGGGAACTCGGTCAACGCGGCATTGCCACGCTCCGCTACCAATTTCCCTACATGGAGCAAGGCGCCAAGCGGCCGGATGCCCCCAAGCTTGCGCAGGCGACGGTTCGGGCCGCTGTGGCGCAAGCCGCGCGAGCCATGCCCACGGTTCCCCTTGTCGCCGGCGGCAAATCCTTCGGCGGCCGCATGACGTCGCAGGCGCAGGCTGCTTCCGCCCTGCCTAGCGTCTGCGGTCTCGCCTTTCTCGGATTTCCCCTGCATCCCGCCGGCCGGCCGTCGGACGAACGCGCCGAGCATCTTTTCAAGGTCGAGCTGCCGATGCTGTTTCTGCAAGGTACGCGCGACAAGCTCGCGGACGTTGCGCTAATCCAGCGGTTGAGAGAGCGCCTTGGCGCGCGTGCATCGTTCCAGCTGTTCCAAGACGCCGATCATTCCTTCCATGTGCCGGCGCGCGCGCGGCGAAAGGACGCCGACGTCAGACGTGAAATGATGGATACGCTGGCCGCTTGGACATTCTCGGTCACTTCCACGCGCGGCTAGAGGAAGGGAAACGGTTTGCCGATCGAGCGCGCGCTTTCGCAGCTTCGACTTCGCGGTCACGCGGTGGCGCATCGGTGACGAGGGAATCGAGCAACTCGCGTGCCGCCTGTGCCACCTGCTCCACCGCGCGGCTGAACGCCGGCTGGTTTGCTTTGGAAGGGCGCGCGAATCCGCTCAACTTGCGAACGAATTGCAGCGACGACGCGCGGATCTCCTCATCCGTGGCGGGTGGCTTGAAGTTATGGAGCGTCTTGATGTTTCGACACATGAAAACCTCGCGCCCATGGACGACGCTGAGCGTGGCATATGATGTCGGTGGCGATCAAGTTGCGCGGGAGGCCCTTGAGCGGCCCGCTTCAGTCGCGCACGTGGCTGCCCGTCTTGACTTCAACCATCAAACTTCGTCGACGCGTTCCAGAGGATCGGGATTTCGGCCGAATACGACCGCGACTTGAACCCGTCCTCGCCGCTCGAGAATTTCCACGGAGACCTCGTTGGCGTGGCGGCGTACCTTCAGGTCGACGCTGGACTGCTTGAGTTGCAGGTTGCGCAGCACCAGCTCGTCCAAGAACGACGGTAAACGCGGGTTACGCAGGCGGATTTGATTCGCAGCGGGGTCGAATTGCAGTCCGAGCGAAGCCTCGATGAAGGTGAAGGGGGTGGCGCTGGCCCATGCCTGCGGCGAGCACGCAACCGGATAATGGGTGGGTCCGCGTCCGCGGCTGCGCTGAAAGCCGCAGAACAGCTCCGGCAATCGCCGCATCTCGAAATAGCTCGCGGCATCGAACAGCCCTTGGAACACGCGCTCGAGCGAGCGCTTCAGATCGTAGCGAGCCAATCCGAGCGCGATCAGCGCGTTGTCATGCGGCCAGATCGAGCCGTTGTGATAGGACATCGGATTGTAGCGCGCCTCGGTGTTGGCAACGGTGCGAATGCCCCATCCGGAAAAGAATTGCGGACGTAGGAGACCGTCGGCCACTTCGATCGCCCGGTCGAGCTTGGCGATGCCGGTGAACAGAAGCTGGCCGGCATTGGAGCTGCGGACGCGGCAGGGCTCTTTCTCGCCGTCGAGCGCCAGCGCGTAGGTGCCTAGCTCCGGACACCAGAAGCTCGCGTCGAATCGCTCCGCCAGCTGATCGGCTTCGGCCTTGAGAAGCCGCGCGCGCTCACTCCATCCCAGTCGTTCGGCGCAGCGTGCCAAAACCTGCTTGGCGCAGTAGACGTAGCCCTGCACCTCGGCGAGCGCGATCGGGCCCTGCGCGAGGCGGCCATCGGCGTGGAAAATCGCGTCCTCGGAGTCCTTCCAGCCTTGATTGGCGAGCCCCCGCTCGGTCGCGCGATAGTACTCGAGAAAGCCGTCGCCATCGCGATCGCCAGGCCCATCGATCCACGAGAGCGCGGCTTCGATTGCAGGCCACAGTTCGACGATGATGGCGTCGTCTCCGGTCCGCTCAGCATAGAGCCCGGCCAGCATGACAAAGAGGGGCGTGGCGTCGACACTGCCGTAGTAAAGGCCGAAAGGCACTTCGCCCAGCGCCGCCATCTCGCCTTCGCGCATTTCATGCAAGATTTTGCCCGGCTGCGCGTCCGAGGCCTCGTCATGGACCTTGGTCTGAAATGCAGCGAGGCGCCGGAGCACGCCTTGCGCAACGCGCGGATCGAGCCAAAGCATCTGCAACGCGGTGATCAGCCCGTCGCGGCCGAACGTAGTCGAGTACCATGGAATCCCGGCATAGGGGTAACGTCCTTGCGGCGTGTCGGTCATCAGCATGTAGAGGTCGGCCATCGATCTGCACATGACCTCGTTGAAGATGTCGTTCGAGCTGACGACCGTGCTGGCGTTTTGCGAGCTGCTGCGCAGCTCGCGGTGAGCCGCGCGCAATCCACGCAGGAACGCCACCGGTTTGGGCGGTTTGGGACTGCCGCAGCCGATTGCCAAGAACACTGATTTCGCCGCCTTCGGCGGCAGATGCATCACATAGGCAGCGCTTGTCGTCTTGAGCTCGGTCGGTTGGGGGTCGAACTGCAACGACGTGTGCCGCTCCTTCCCGTCGAGACCGCGATAGGACAGGACCGCCGTGTTTGAGTCGCAGGCGTAGCCCACCAGACCCCGCTTGCTCCGGTGCAAGCCGCGCACCTCAAACAAGTCGGCGAAATCGCTGTCGAACAGCAGGGTTAGGCGCAGATCGACCGCACTGTCACCGTAGTTGCGGACCGCAAACCTCTGATAGGCGGTGTCGCGCCACAGAAAAATCGTACGCACGACGTGCAGGGTATCCTTGGGAAGGATGAGGCGCTGGTCGAAATAGATATCCGGATTGGTGAGATCGACGGTGAGCTGACTATTGTCGTCGCGCACGTTTGAGCCGAGCAACAAGGGCTGCACGCCATTGAGCAAAACCTCGAGATGGGAAAGAAACCGCGTGTCGCAATAAAAAAGCCCGTCCGTGCCGCCGGGCGAGGCACCCATATCGCCGTGGCTGTCCACGACGACGAACGTATCGCCGTACTTGAGCGTGCGGCGCGGCCGCGTGGCAGGGCCGGTCGCTGGAATGTAGAACCGTGCTTCGGGAACGGTATCCGGCACCAGTTTCGGGAGCGCGACGCTCTCGATCGCCATGCAACCCCTGTCAGTTCATTCCCTTTTCCAGCTCCGGCTGCAGCCTCGTCACTGCGGCTTCGCGCTCCGGTAGCGAGGCGCGCTTGAGCAGCGAGCGGTACACGTGAATATAGTCTTTGGCCATGCGGGTAACCGAAAAGCGTTGCTCGAACGTCTGCCGCACCGCCCGGCGATCGAACGCGAGCACCTCGGGTAGCATTCTAATCGCCTCGTCCATGGTATCCACGATCAAGCCGGTGACGCCGGCGTCGACGATCTCGGTCACGGAGCCGCAGCGGAAGGCGAGGATCGGTGTACCACAGGCCATGGCCTCGATCATGGATAATCCGAACGGCTCCGGCCAATCCACAGGAAAGAGCAGCGCCCGCGCATTCCCCAAGAAATCGCTCTTTGCCCGTTCGTCGATCTCGCCGATGAATTCCACGCCCGGTTGGTTGAGGAGCGGCACGATCTTCTCGCGGAAATAAACCTCGTCGACTTTGTCGACCTTGGCAGCGATCTTGAGCGGGATTTCCAGCGCCCGCGCGATTCGAATGGCACGATCGGGCCGCTTCTCCGGCGAAATCCGTCCAAGGAAGGCGAGATAGTTGCCGTCGGGCCGGTAAGTGGGCCGGAGCAGGTGGGTGGGAATGCCGTGATACACGGTGGCGACAAAATTGGCGTTGGGGATCGGCTTGCGTTGCGCGTTGGAGATCGACACCAACGGCATCTCGCTGAAGCCGACGTAGAGCGGCTTGAGATCGTGCAGATCCTGCCGGCCGTGCAGCGTGGTCACCGTGCGCTGCGCTATCGTCCGAAACAAGGGGAAATGAAATTGATCGATGTGGAAGTGCAGGATGTCGAATTCGTCCGCATATTCCCGCACGCGGTCCAGCATCAGCATGTAATAAGGGATTGGGTCACGCACGTTGTCGTCGAGCCGCAGCGCCATGGGCACGCACGGCACCAAATGCGCGCTGGAGACGGAGTCTCCGCTTGCAAAAAGCGTCACGTCATGGCCCAGCCGGACTAGCTCGTCGGTGAGATAGGAGGCGATGCGCTCGCTTCCACCATAAAGCCGCGGCGGCACGCTCTCCATGAGCGGCGCGATCTGCGCGATTTTCATATTTTCCTCTCCACCAGGAACGGTTCTGACCGCAACGTATTTCGATGTGAAAAGTTCCACACGTTCAATCGCCGCGGCAATGAAAAATCAGCATCGAGTGTCGGCATTTGCGCGAATCAGCCTTCCGGGTAAGCAACGGTTGACAGGAGGGCGACTTCAGCGCGGCGCGAATCGAGCCGCGTGTGCTGCACGATGATCGGAACGTCTGATTCGAATACTGAGGCATAGTCGGTATCGCGCGGGATCGGATGTGGATCATCGAGGTCATTGAAACGCAAGTGCAGCGTGCGTCGGGCGGCAACTGTTACGCGGTACGGACCGACCGGCTCGCGGTCGGCGAAGAAAATAGTAAGTGTCACGTGGGCGTCACGATCCGCAGCGTTGAGGATGCACGCGGTTTCGTGGGAGAGCAGCTCGCGGTCGGAATAGGAGCTCTCGGAGGGGATATAGCCCTCCGGGATTGCCCATCGCCGGCCTCCGATCGCCTCCATGCCCTGCTTCCCTCTTTTTCCCACCAGTGACGATAACGCTGACAGCCCGACTTTCGTTTCAGCCCTGCGGGAACATTTTTCGC
>CBFGVM010000197.1:0-7873 GCA_965652015.1 uncultured Alphaproteobacteria bacterium | reverse complement strand
GTCCGAAGCGAAGCCCCAACGCGACTCCGATGCTCGAGCGACATCTTGCGTGCGGCTCGAACGACCGACAGACCCCACGTCACGTCTGGCGACGGACCGCTGATCCGTCCTCTCGCGTTGCGCCGTGGCACTGGTGCGACGCGAGGTCTGCGTGCGCATATCTTGTACGTTGGACGCCTCTTGGCCAGGAGACGCTTCTTGGCCGTTCGACGCTCGCGCCTCGACGCGCTCGGAATCCTGGGGAATGGCGGCTTGGCGAACCGGCTGCGCCGCGGTGGCGGGCTGGCGATCCGGCTGCGCCGCCGCCCTTGCCGCTTGACGAGCCGGCTGCACCGGGGCGGCGCCCTGGCGATCCGGCTGCGCGGCCCTGGCCGTTTGACTAGCCGGCTGCACCGAGCCAGCCTGCCCTGCCTGGCGATCCGGCTGCGCCACCCGGCCCGCTTGACGCGCCGGCTCTGCCGGCCCTGTCAACCTGGCTGCAGTGCCATCGGCATTCGTGAGCTCCTTCGCCGGACTTGCAGCACCGCCTTCGAGGCAATTGGCGTCGCCTTTGGGGCAAGGCCGCTGGCTGGCAACGGCATCATTCGCTACTGGAGCGGACGGCACTGGAGTTGATTGAGCGGTCCGGTCGCCCGCGGAACCGCTGCGGTCCGCAGAGTTCGCTGCAGACGGCGCGGTGCCGGTCGCATTCAGTGCAGTGTCTGCTTTCGGTTCGTTCGAGGTCGAGGTGGCCGAACTGGCGTCGGCCGACTTCGCTTCACCCGATGTCGGTTTTGCTTCATCTGATTTGGCCGCCACCTCTGAATTTGGCTTGCCGGCGGCATCGGCGACCGGGGCCGAAGGCTGGCCAACACCGACCGTTGGTTCAGGCGCGAGGTCGCCACGCATGAAACTTTGAAACTGCGGCAATGACGCGCCTGCGCCAAAGCAGGCAAGCGCGCCTGCGACCATCAAAATCGATTTGAGCGGGGAACGCCGTTCGCTTTCCGTCGACCGCGGTGTGACCCTGCCCGCCCCGGTGGATCCTCGTGGCAAGGTTGCAGCTGGTTCCGCGCGAGCGGATCGATAGAAGAGATCCGCTTGGCGGTCCGATAGATCGAGTGGCTCCAGCAGATCTGAAGGCTCGAGCAGATGAACGGGCTCATGCGTCGAAGGCATCTTTCGACTCCTGATGCGCGTCCCAACCGCCGCACGTTCGGGTTCCAATCCAGGTGCGCGCCTGCGCACATTCGGACAACCCACCGCGTCCCACGATGGTTCCTGTTGCAACGCGAATGCGTGCGCCGATTTGGGTTAAAAGGTCCGGCACAAAGAGGCCGGCGCCGAGCGCCGTTCACGCCTGATCACGACATCGCGAGTGGCGCGGCACGCTCGTCAGACCGCGCGGCATCTTGAATGGTGCCGCGCGAATATGACACGGAACTAGCGACGCGGAACTAGCCGGCCACGGCCACGCGTTCCTGGGCCTGCGCCTCTTCCTGCGTCGTCGGCTTTGCCGGCAGCTGCAACACGGTTGCTTCCTGGCCCTCGCACAAGAATGTCAGGAGCAGCATCTGCCCGTCGGGCAATTCGAGCGCGTCGTGGTGCATATGCGCCTGCTCACGATTGACTTGGCGGAAAATTGCCGTCTTGTAGTGGGTGGGGCCGCAAGCACCATAAACCGCAATTTCCGAACTAAAGGCGAGCTCGGTGCCGGGCAGCACGCATACCGCCGTGCCGGGGTCGCTCGGAGCGGCAAATCCGCGCGTGCCGGTACCGAAGTTGGTCGTTCGTAGTTTGTCGCCGACGCTCGCGGGGCGCGATTTGACGTGCATCAGGCTATAATCGCACATGGAAACGACTCCTTTGTTCCACATCCGTTTCACCTAACGCGCGGCACCGATCATGGTTCATTTTCGAGAGCGGCTATGTCGGCCCCCCAACATATTACTAGACTGAACGGCTGGCAGACTGGGCGAGCGGAGGCGTCAAGTTGAGCAGAAAGGATACCGACGTGGCGTGCGATCTATTCCCTCGGCCGACGTCAACTTGACCGAATAGGACGGGCGAGGATGTTCTCGTCTTGGTTTAGCTCGCCCGCAACTAAAAAACGCGCGTCCGAGCACGGATACTCATCGCGAACCATCGTTCTTGTGCTGCTGGTGTGCGGCGTGGCGGTGGTCTTCTGGCAGCAGCTTATCGGTGCGGCAGTCTTCATTGGCGAGACCGATCGGCTGAACACGTATTTGAATATGCGAGTCGCCGAGTACGACGCGTTGCGAACATATGGTCGGGTGCCAGCATGGAATCCCACGATGTTCGGCGGCTTTTCGGTCGCCGCGTTGCATTGGATGAATCCAGGCACCGACCCGATCGCCATTTTCTTGCAGGTCTTTCCCCGCGATCGCGTGTACCAGGCGCTGGGTTACGTTTCGATCGCGCTCGTGCTCGCGGCCTGCCTTACGGCCTACTTCTATATTCGCGATCTCACCGGGACGAGAATACCCGCGGCTATTGCGGCGCTCTGCTACGGCCTGTCGGCATTCGGGGTACACCGCATCGCACAGGTCGATAACGCTTATCTCACCCTCGTCCTGCTCCCCGCGGGCATGCTCGCCATCCGCAGAATACGTGCGGGAAACTTGGTCGGGCCGTTTGTCGGATTGACGTTGAGCATCTCCGCTCTTGCCTTTTGGGGCTTCCTGCAAGAAGTCGCCTATGCCTTTTGCTTTCTCGCCGCGTACGCGCTTTATCGCGCGGCGGTGTCTTGGAAATTCGGCGCGAGCGCGGCACTCGGGATTTTACTCGTGGTCGGCATGAGCTTTGTCGTCTGCCTCTTGTTTGCCGCTCCCCGCCTCATCACCGTCGGATCGGAATTCTTCGGGTTAAGTCGCCCACCCGGACATTTCCGTCATCCCGGCTACCAGGAATTCCTGCGATTTTTCCATGAGGGCATTTACGGAAGGTACTTAGCCGAGGCTCGCCTGGTTTTGAACTCTCTAAACCTTTCTGAAGGTCTCCAAGTCGTTTCCTCGACCACGGTCGCGCTTTTTGTCTGTTTCGGTGTCCTGCGCCCGACCACTCGATTGGAGTTCGTCGCGGGCTTGCTGCTCTTTGCAATGATTTTTGCAATTGGCCCGATTTATCATCTTCCTCCTCTCACATCCTGGCCATCGAAGGAGCTCATCAACATCGGGTTGTTCTTCTGCCTACTCGGCTTTGGTGCAGCCTTTGCGAAGTTGGTTCCTGCAACCCCGCGCCCGACGGATACGACATTTCATTTGTTGGCGCTCATCGTGCTGCTGGTTTTAATTCTCGTCCCCGAGGCCTTTTACGCTGTGTACGTCATGTTCGGCGGCAGCGATTTCAGCCACACCCGGCTGTCGATCCTCGTGCTGTTGCCGCTGTGCTCGCTGTTCGCGATTTATTTGGCTGAACTAAAGGTCCTATCATTTTCTCCTGCTGCCCTATGGCCCAGAACTGCATGGGCGGCGATGACCGCACTCGGTATAATTCTCCTTGCCGCCCTTATTTCTTGGCTCATCCACGGGCCGATATTCGATCAATTGGTGCAAAGGACGCCGTTCCACACCAGCGCCCCCGCTGTTGTGCTACGCCATCCTCCCGATTTGATTGTACTGCCCATCGCGGTCAAAATCATTTTGACTGCGGTAATTTTCGCCGCCGTTCTGGCTGCCTTGTTTCGACGGCCTGGTCCTGCCTTTGATGGCCGCATCGTAACAACGCTCGTGGTTGCCACGTTCGCGTTCGTCGAAACGGTGACTTACGCGCACTTCAAGGTGGATGGGCCGCAAAACTGGACTTACCCCATCCCCTTCGGCAACTCGAACTATATGGACGTCCTGCCGTCGATGATGCAGCCGCCGGACGAAAAAAGACTCGCGGCATTCGCGGATAAGCTGGAGGTCGAGAATTTTCGGTCCATATTGGTGAGCCAGCCGACCTTCTACGCGATCACCCCTCACATCAGTCAATTTTGGCGCGCCCGCATGGTCGGCGGGTATGGTACTGGGGTCCCGGAGCGCCTCGCCAGCCTGCCGTGGCCCGAAGGCGTTCGCACGTTGCGAATGATCGAGCTGAGGTCGGGGTTGGCCACAAATCCGCATCTGTTGTCGCTATTGAACGTGAAACATCTGCTGTTCGTGACGCCCGATCTCTATTTCAACGCGGCACCCGAAAATTCAGAGAAGCCGACACCGACTGCCGAAACCATCGCCGTTCAGGGCGAGGTCGTGAACATCGATGGTATTTCGTTTAGCCTGATCAGGAATCCTGTCGGACCGTTGCCGCGCCACTTCTTGGTGCCGAGTGTCACCGGTGTCCGGGAAATTCCCCGTCTGCAGGGAGACGCATTCGAGGCGCAAGCACGTCCTGCAACCGAGAACCAAGACGAGGCAAGCGCGTCCGCAGTCTTCAAACGAGGCATCGCTGAGCTCACCTGGAATTCGCTGGCCGAAGAGTTCCTTGGAACCCAGGCTTTCGATACCTCCGGATCCCTGGACGTTGCCTACCATGCCGATGTTATCGACATTAGGGTAGCGCCATCCACCGTCGACCGGTTCTTGGTCATCAATGAACGGTATCATCCGAACTGGCGCGCCCGCGCACAGGCCGAGGATATTCCGATTTTTCCCACCAACGCCGTCATGATGGGCGTCCGCATACCCGCCCATCTCGATCGCATCCAGCTACGCTTCGAGCCATTCTCTTCGACGCGGGCCGCGCACCTGCTGATGCTGCTGGCTGTCCTGATCTTCCTCGCGGCCATCGGCGCATTTTGGCTCGCCCAAAGGCGTGTGCGGCGCGCAACCGCGCCTGGTTCAGCTTCCCGCAACCTGCACGGATAAGTTCTCAACTAGGATCGCGCCGTGGCAACAAGCAAGCCCGACAATGGCATCCCGAACTGGCAACGCTCAATCTCGGTATTCATTCCCGCCCTAAACGAGGACAGGAACCTCGAACCGACGGTCGCCCGCCTGATCGAAGCATTGGCGGTGACCGTCGAAGATTACGAAATCATCATCATCGACGACGGCAGCAGCGACGCAACGGGCGCGATCGCCGATCGCCTAGCCGCGGAAAACTCCCTCATCCGCGTCCTGCACAACCCGCGCAACATGGGCCTCGGCTATTGCTTTATGCAGGGATATCGGGAAGCCCGTACGAATTTCTTCGTCTATATCCCGGGCGATAACACTTGGCCCTATCGTTCGTTCGTCCAATTGTTCGGCAGCCTCGCACGGGCCGACATCATCACGTCGTACGCGATCAATCCTGACGTTCGCCCGTTCGGCCGCCGGATCGTTTCGCGCCTCTATACAGAATTGCTCAACCTGCTCTTCGGCCGGCATCTGCGATACTTCAACGGCCTCACCATCTATCCGGTCGAATTTCTGCGCCGAAATCCGGTGACCACGTTCGGCTTCGGCTTTCAGGCCGAGGTCCTGTTGAAGGCGCTCAATTCGGGCCTCTCCTACATCGAAGTCGGGCTCCCGATTGACGCGCGCACCGCGGGCGGATCGAAGGCGGTCACCCTCGCCAACGTTCTCAGCGTTCTCGCGACGCTCGTGCGGCTCTTCTTCGAACTGCGCGTGATGCGGCGCTGGCAGCCCGCCGATTGGTCCCCAAACGTGGCGGAACCTCAAGGCATGATGTCGATGGAGGAACCGGGTTTTGACCCCGACCTCCAAAGCGGTCCACTACACGGGCAGGAATCCGTCCTCGGCACGCAGATCATCTCGCCGGCTGAACCGACAACCTCGTCTCGGTGCACGTCGGCTCCTGAATAGCCGAGCTAGTTGTGGACGAAGTGCACATGCTGGACACGGATAACAAGCCGACCGACGAAGCCCGCGCCAATCTGCTCGTCTCGCTGCATCAGGGCCTGCTCAAGGTCCGATTGACCGAAGAACTCCTGGCGGAGCGCTACAAGCAGCAAGACATGCGCACGCCCACGCATTTCGGCATCGGCCAGGAAGCGGTTGCCGTGGGCGTGTGTCATACACTCCGGCGCGACGACGTCGTTTACAGTCATCATCGCTGCCACAATCACTATCTCGCCAAAGGCGGCAGCATCTACAAGCTCGCGGCAGAACTCTATGGCCGCGCCGACGGTTGTTCGGGGGGGCGCGGCGGCTCGGTGCACATTACGGCGCCGGAGGTCGGCTTCATCGCGACCAGCGCCATCCTCGGAGAGACCACGGCATGCGCCGTCGGGTCGGCGCTCGCCTTCAAGATGGATGGAAGCGATCGCGTCGCTGTCACCTTCTTCGGCGAAGGCGCCATGGATGAAGGCTCCTTCTACGAAAGCGCGAATTACGCATCGGTGAAGAGATTGCCGGTGCTGTTCGTGTGCGAGAACAATATCTACGCGACCGAAAGCCCGTTGCCGCTGCGACAACCTGCCGGAACCGACCTGTGCGAACGCATGCGCTCCTTCAAGATCGAAGCACGGCGTATCGACGGCAACGACGTGCACGAAGTCTATCGCGCCGCCGGATCGGCGCTCGATAGCCTACGCGCCGGTGCCGGCCCGTTCTTTCTCGAATGTATGACCTATCGTTGGCGCGAGCACGTCGGGCCGTATTTCGATCATGAGCTCAACCGTACATATCGAACGCGCGAGGAGGTCGAGGCCTGGATGGAGCAGTGCCCGCTCAAGCGCAGTGCCGAGCGCCTCGCGCGGCTGGAGATGGCGGCGCCCGCGCAGCTCGAAGCGTGGCATCAGGCGATGAAGACCGAGGTTGAAAGAGAGATTGAACGCGCGCGCAACGCTCCCTGGCCTGACGTCTCCACCTTATTCGATCATGTCTGAGAGACCCGAATGCGCAAATTGAGCTACGCGCAGGCCCTGTCGGAGGGGCTTTGCCAAGCGATGGAGCGCGACTCCTCGATTTTCGTCACCGGGATCTGTGTGGATTATCCCTCCGGCATCTTCGGGTCGACCACGGAGGCGGCCAAGCGTTTCGGCCCCACACGCGTGTTCGACGCGCCGGCCATGGAGAATGCGCTGACCGGCATCGTCATCGGCGCGGCCGCGGTGGGCAAACGGCCGGTCATCGTGCACGCACGCAACGATTTCCTGTTTTTGGGGTTTGACCAGCTCATCAACCTTGCGGCCAAGTGGCGCTACATGTTCAACGGCAATGCCGGCAACATGCCGCTTGTGGTGCGCGCCGTCGTCGGCAAGGGATGGGGCCAAGGTGCCACGCACTCGCAGAGCACGCATGGGACACTGGCGCATTTTCCCGGTTTGACCGTGCTGGTGCCGGCCTTTCCCGACGATGCGAAAGGCTTGACCATTGCCGCCTTGCGGCAGGACGGCCCCGTCGTGATCATCGAGCATCGCGCCCTCTACGGCATCGAGGGCGAGGTGCGGGAGGCCTGCGAGCCGACGCCGATCGGCAAGGCGAGACGCGTGCGCGAAGGAGGCCACATCACGATCGTCGGCACCTCATTGATGGTGCAGGAGGCGCTGCATGCCGCCGACGAGCTCGCCCGGCACGGAGTAGAGGCCGAGGTCATCGACTTGCGCTCGGTGCGCCCCCTCGACGAGGAGACGATCGTCCAATCGATCGAAAAGACGGGACATCTCATCGTCGCGGACACGAGCTGGGAGCTGTGCGGCGTTGCGAGCGAGATCGCCGCTCTCGCTGCCGAGAAGGCGTTTTCCCATCTCAAGGCGCCGGTGCTGCGCATCGCGCTCGCCAACTGCCCCGCCCCGGTTTCCTTAAAGCTCGAGCAGGCGTTTTACCCGAAGGCCGACACCATCGCGCGCGCTGCGCTAGCGACGCTGGGGCATGATCCCGATCGCGTCGGCAACCTGGCTCGCGAGGACCATTTCAAAGGCCCGTATTAGGCGTGGCCGGGACCC
>CBFGVM010000196.1:0-7932 GCA_965652015.1 uncultured Alphaproteobacteria bacterium | reverse complement strand
CCCAGCATAAGCGCGTTTACGCGCGTCCATAGCCCGTCGAAGACGGGCGTGAACGCCCTTAAGGACGCGCTATGCGCGGGGACGACAATGTACGAGCTGAGGCGGCCGGCCTCGCGAGACTCACACGCACCGCGAGAGGGCTCGCGCTGATTTCGCTCCGCACCAAAGCGCTGTAGACTTGTAGCGATGACCGAAGGCGCCGCGACCAACCCCAGCGCGCGCGAGCTTGCGATCCTGCGCGAGCTCGAGAAGAAGGTGCTGTGGCTCGCGAGCTGGACCATCCACCACGCCAACCATCTGCGCGAGAACGTCGACGGCGTAAAGGTCGGCGGACACCAGGCCTCCTCCGCCTCGCTCGCCACCATCATGACCGCGCTCTACTTCGACGCGCTGCGCCCGCAGGACCGCGTCGCCGTCAAGCCGCACGCGAGCCCCATATATCACGCCATCCAATATCTGCTCGGCCGCCAAAGCCGACGGAAGCTCGAGGACTTTCGCGGCTACAAGGGCGCGCAGAGCTATCCGTCGCGCACTAAGGACACGGACGACGTCGATTTTTCCACCGGCTCGGTCGGCCTGGGCGTGGCGCAGACGCTGTTCTCCTCGCTCGTGCAGGATTACGTGCGCGCACACGGCTGGGGATTGCAGCAGCCCGAAGGCCGCATGATCGCGCTCGTCGGCGATGCGGAACTCGACGAAGGCAATATCTTCGAGGCGATCCTCGAAGGCTGGAAGCAGGGGCTCCGCAATTGCTGGTGGATCATCGACTACAACCGCCAGAGCCTCGATGCGGTGATCCGCGAGGGCCTGTGGGCGCGCTTCGAGGCGCTGTTTCAAGCCTTCGGCTGGGACGTGGTCATTCTCAAATACGGCGCGCTGCTGCAGCAAGCTTTCCGCGAGCCCGGCGGCGAGCGCCTGCGTCAGTGGATCGACAATTGTCCTAACCAGCTCTACTCAGCGCTCGTGTTCCAGGGCGGCGCCGCCTGGCGCCGGCGCCTCCTCGACGAGATCGGCGACCAAGGCGACGTCACGCGGCTGATCGAGGCGCGCTCCGACGACGAACTCGCGCGGCTGATGACCAATCTCGCGGGGCATGATCTGCCCTCGCTGATCGAGGCGTTCGGCAAGGTCGATCACGACCGGCCGATCTGCTTCATCTGCTACACCATCAAGGGCTTCGGCTTGCCCTTTGCCGGACACAAGGACAACCACGCCGGCCTGATGACGCCGGCGCAGGCGCAAAGCTTGCGCGCCGCGATGAACATCCGGCCGGGGCACGAGTGGGACAAATTCGAAGGGCTCGAGATCGCCCCGGCTGAACTGGAGCAATTTCTCGACCGGGTGCCGTTCGCCGCCGGCCGCCGCCGTCATCACGCCGCGCGCATCGAGGCGCCGACGGATCTGCCGGTGACCATCCAACCGGTGATGTCGACGCAGACGGGATTCGGCGCGCTGCTCAACGAGCTCGGCCGAGGGAAGACCGCGATCGGCCAACGCATCGTCACGGCTTCGCCCGACGTGACCGTCTCGACCAATCTCGGGCCTTGGGTCAACCGGCGCGGGCTGTTTGCGCGCGAGTCGCTAGCCGACACCTTCAAGAGCGAACGCATTCCCTCGACGTTCGCTTGGGATTTTTCGCCCAAGGGCCAGCACATCGAGCTCGGCATCGCCGAGATGAATCTGTTCATTCTGCTGTCCGCGCTCGGCCTTTCGCACGCGATCAACGGCGAGCGCCTCATCCCGATCGGCACGCTCTACGATCCCTTCATTCAACGCGGGCTCGATGCGCTCAACTACGCCTGCTACCAGGACGCCCGCTTCATCCTGGCGGCGACGCCCTCGGGAATTACGCTGGCGCCCGAAGGCGGCGCGCACCAGTCGATCGCGACCCCGCTCATCGGACTCGCGCAGGACGGACTCGCCGCCTTCGAGCCGGCGTTCGTCGACGAGTTGGCGGTCATTCTCGCGTTTGCCTTCGACTACATCCAGCGCGACGCCGAGGCCGACACCTCCGAGCGCAACTGGCTGCGCGACGAGACCGGCGGCGCGGTTTACTTGCGCCTTTCGACCCGGCCGATCGAGCAGATCAAGCGGACCATGACGCCGGAGCTGCGCCAGGCGATCGTCGACGGCGCCTATTGGCAACGCCCGCCCGGTCCGAATTGCCAAGTGGTCGTCGCCTATGCCGGCGCGGTGGTGCCGGAGGCGATCCAGGCAGTCGGGCTGATGGCCGAGGACCGCCGCGATGTGGGCCTGCTTGCCGTCACCTCGACTGACCGGCTCAATGCCGGCTGGACCGCGGCGCAACGCGCGCGCGAGCGCGGCCTCGTGCACGCCCGCTCCCACATCGAAAAGCTGTTGGCCGATGTGCCGTCCCACTGCGGCATCGTGTCGGTCATCGACGGCCATCCGGCGACGCTTGCTTGGCTGGGCGCCGTGCACGGCCATCGCGTGCGCGGGCTCGGCGTGGAGCATTTCGGGCAGACCGGCTCGATCCCGGAGCTTTATCGGCACTACGGCATCGACGCCAACGCGATCGTCGCCGCAGCAGCAGCGCTCACGCCGGGACGCCCGATCCGCCACCTCAAGGCGCTGCCGTAGCGCCACCCTGACCCTAAGCCGTCCGGGGTGAGCGGCTGTGCCACAGGTCACAGGCGATCATGCCGAGCGCCATTGCAACGACGAAACCGCCGACCCGCGGCGACAGGCTCGCGAGGTTCACGATGGATGGCCCGGGGCACAATCCGACGAGCCCCCAGCCGATTCCGAACAGGAGTGCGCCAGCCACCAGCGATCGATCGATTTCGGTGCGCGTCGGCCACAGGCATTTTGCGGCGAGGATCGGCTTTTCCTGCCGTTTTGCGAGGAGGTAGCCCAGGCTCGCGACGACGAGTGCGGCTGCCATGACCACCGCGAGACTCGGATCCCAGGCGCCGAAAAGGTCGAGGAAGCCGAAAATCTTGCTCGGATCGGTCATGCCGGAGAGTTGGAGACCCCAGCCGAAGACGAGGCCGCAGGAGAATGCCGCGAGGATGACTGGCATTAATTCACCCTCCGATTCCGTGCCGCACGACCGCGACGACGGCGATCGCCGCGCCCATGAAGATGGCGGTCGCGGCAATCGAGCGCCATGACAGGCGGGCAATGCCGCACACGCCATGACCGGACGTGCAGCCGCCACTCAGCCGGGCGCCGAAGCCGACGAGCAAGCCGCCTGCGATGACGACCGCCCAGCTTTGCGGCATTTGCGGCGTCGGCAGAGTAAGCCCGGCCATGCGCGACAGGATGGGCGCGGCGATCAGGCCAAGGATGAAGGCGATGCGCCAACCCCTGCCGTCGCTACCGGGGGCGAGGAAGTCGCTGACGATGCCGCTGATGCCGGCGATACGGCCGTTCAGCAGCATGAGAAGCGCCGCCGAAAGTCCGATCAACGCGCCGCCGATGGCAGAACTAACCGGATCGAAAGCCGTCATGGCGATACGACTCCGATCTGAACCGAAACGAGCGCAAGCGGATGCTTCGCGTCACGCCTGCAGCACAGAAGCGCCGCGGATCGTCTATTTGATCACACGAACACCGATGCCGTGAAAATCGCTTTTGTCATTCCCCTGCGCCGGCTGCACCAGCTTGATCACTTTACGTTCCGGGATGCTGACCACGGCGAAGCCCGGCGTCGTACCCTTGGCCATATGCGGCATCGATACCGGATTCGGACCACGCAGGGTGACGAAGGCGAATTGCGAGTCCGGCGACATGGCGATGATGTCCGGCGTCGGTCCGATCTGCAATTCCGCGACGATTTCGAACGTCCTTGCATCGATCACGATGCCGTTGCTGGTCCCACGGTTGACCATCCAGATTTCGCGCCCGTTCGGGGTCGCCCACACGCCGTGCGCATCGAACCCGCGACTTTGGCCCTGGCGGACGACCTTATGGGTTGCGGTATCCAGCACGTACCAAACGCCGACGTCGTGGTCGCCGCCGTTGACGATCATGTGCTTGCGATCCCGCGTCGGCACGGTGCCGCAATTCACCCGTATCTCACTCGGCGGATGGGCGGCGACCAGGGCAAATTTCTGGGTATCGAGGATGACCAGGCCGCCGTCCTTCAGGGCCGGTCCCAGGGTGACGAAGGCGTGCCGGCCGTCGGCCGAATATTCGTGGCAGACCGCCCGCACGTCGTTGAACTTGTCGGCGACCTTCTTGAATTCCGGATCCTCGCTGATCACCAGGCTGCGCCCGATGGCGAAGCTGCCCTTCTGCTTGTCGATGGTGATCTCGACGAGCTTACCCGAGCGCGGAACCTTGGCGTCGCCGATCACGGCGGCGATGGCGGCGCTGTCGTCGGGCTTGACCACCGCCATGTGCGTGGCCGGCCCGGTCTTGAACACCGAAACCACCGAGCGATCCGCCGTGCGGATCACCGACACGTCCCCTGACGCGGTGCTCGCGATGAACGCATAGGCATAGTCGGAGGTGAAATGGATCATGTGCGGCACGCGGACCTGGTGCGCGCCCATGTCGATTCGGCCAACCTCTTCCAGCTTCGCGTTGTAGATGTGGACGATGTTGGTGCCCTGATCGAGCGCCCAAATTTCATAATCCTGGGCGTTTGCGGCGGCAGGGATAAAGACGCTGCCTGCAACAAACGCCGCGATTGACAAGGCTCCAAGCCTGCCGAGGTATCGACAAAATGTGTGCAGGAAGTGCAAGAGCATCCGCATGGCTGTCCTCCCCTGACAATCCGACATTTCCCAGAAGACTGCGGCCTCCAGCCGCACCGTAGCCGCTCTGGGCTCGCTTTTCCATGGTTTGAGCCGCTTCGACCGCTACGGTTATGTGCGACACAGTGTACTGTCAGGATTGCGGCATGCATCATTCTGGCATTTCGTACAGCCCGTCGCTGATGCGCGCGGAGTCCCCCAGATGTCGCTGCGCTCCATCCGGGCTACGCTTGCTTATTAAATAATGTCGTCATTGCCGGGCTTGACCCGGCAATCCATCATCTTTGCAAAAACGTCGTGCGAAGAAGATGGATGCACGGGTCAAGCCCGCGCATGACGTGCTGGATAAGCAAGCAAGTAGATCACCGCTGCGGGCGGCTCTTCGCCCATTCGGTGTATTTCTTGGCCTTGGCGTGAGTCTCGGCGAAATAGTTGGCGTATTCCTCGCCCACCAGGATCTTGATGGCGAGCCCCTGGGCTTCAAGTTTGCCGAGGTGCTCGGGATCCTCCATCGCTTTCTTCAGCACGTCGCGCAGCTTGCTCACAATCGGCTCGGGCATGCCCTTCGGTCCCGCGATCCCGCGGGTCGAGCTCGAGATGACGGTCGGGTAGCCCAATTCCTTCATCGTCGGCACGTCGGGCAGGAATTTGGAGCGCACGTCGTCCATGACGGCGAGCGCGCGGACCTCGCCCGACTTCACGCGCGGCGTGATGGTGCCGACATTGTCGAAAGCGACGTCGATATTGCCGGCCATGATTTCCTTGAACTGAGCCGCGCCCCCTTCGAGGTGCACGAGCCGGAAAACGGCGCCGGGCGCCGCCTCCTCCGTCATCAGGATGGCGAGATGATCGTCCGAGAGGATGCCGGTGGTGGCGGCGCGGATGGTGTTGGGCGATTTCTTCGCCGCATCGATCAGGTCTTGAACCGTCTTGTAGGGGCTGTCCGCCCTGACCCAGATCACTCCGGGATCGAGCACCTGATTGATGATCGGTGTGAAGTCCTTCTCCGTGAAGATCGCCTTGCGGTCCGGGTCGAGGATGACCGTGTTGGTGGCCGGCAGGTTGATGAAGCCGAGGTAATAGCCATCCGGCCGCTGGCGTACGAGCTCGGTCCAACCGACCTGGCCGCCGGCGCCGCCCTTGTTCACCACGACAATCGGTTGACCCAGCGATTTTTCAGCGATCGCGGCGACGATGCGCGCGGCAATATCGGTCGACCCGCCGGCCGGGTACGCGACCATGAGCTGCACGGGCTTGCTGGGAAAGTCCTGCTGCGCGCCGACGCTGCCGGTCGTTGCGGCAAGCGCCAAAGCTGCACCGATGGTGGCTGTGACGATGTGAAGCATCATGATCCTCCTCCTTCTCGTTGATTGCCATTTACGCTTTCGATTGACGCACCTCGGGCCGCGGCGGATGCATTAGCGAGCCAACGAGGACCACGAGAGCGGCCAGCAACAGCCCGAGGCATATAGGCCGCGTGTAGAAGATCGAGAAATCACCGCCCGACATCTCGAGCGAGGTGCGCAGGGATTTCTCGATGAACGGTCCCAGGATCAACCCGAGAATGAGAGGTGCAAGCGGAAGGTCGATCTTGCGCAGGCCATAGCCGATGACGCCGCACACGATCATCACGCCGACATCGAACACGCTCTGCTGCAGGCTATACGCGCCGATCACGCAGAACAGCAGCGTCCCGACGCACACGTACTGATACGGCAGCCGCAACAGGCGTGCCCACAGGCCCACGAACGGCAGGTTCAAGACCAAGAGTATGACGTTGCCGACCATGAAGCTCGCAATGACCGCCCAGACCAGGTCGGGCCGCTCCTTGAAAAGGAAGGGGCCAGGGGTGAGGCCGTTGATGATGAAGGCGCCCATCAGCACGGCGATCGTCGGTGAGCTCGGGATGCCGAGCGTCAGCAATGGGATCATCGCGGCGTTGGCGTAGGCGTTGTTGGCCGTCTCGGGTGCGGCCACGCCCTCGATGGCGCCGTGGCCGAACTGCTCGGGTTCCTTCGAGAGGCGCTTCTCGAAGACGTAGGCGACAAAGGTCGGGATGATGGCGCCAACGCCGGGGATCAAGCCCAGGAAAAAGCCGATGCCGGTGCCGCGTGCGATGGCTCCGAACGAGCGGCGCCATTCCTCGCGCGAGGGTAGCAGCGACGTGAGTTTCGTCTTGATCACCTCCCGGTACGGCGCCTCGAGCGTGAGCAGGATCTCGGCGATGCCGAAGAGACCCATCACCACCGGAATGAAGCCCACTCCGTCATAGAGGCTGGGAATGCCAAAGGTGAAGCGCGGCGCTCCGCGCACGGGGTCGATGCCCACCATCGCGATCAGTAGCCCGAGCACGGCCATGACGAGACCGGTCAATAGCGACTGTCCGCCGAGACCGGTAATGAGACACAAGCCCACGACCATCAGCGCAAAGAACTCAGGCGGGCCGAAGCTCAACGCGATCCGCGCAAGCGGCGGGGCGACTACGATCAGCGCAACGGTGGCGGCGATACCGCCTATGAACGAACCGATGGCGGCAATCCCCAGCGCGGTGCCGCCGCGGCCCTGCTTCGCCATCTGATAGCCGTCAAAAGTGGTGACGACCGAGGCCGCTTCTCCCGGCACATTGATCAGCACCGACGTGATGGTGCCGCCGTACATGGCTCCATAGTAAATGGCGCTCAGCATGATGAGAGCGCCGATCGGATCGAGCGCGAAGGTGAGCGGGATCAGGATCGCGGTCCCCGCTGCCGGCCCAAGCCCCGGGAGCACGCCGATCAGCGTGCCCAGGAAGCAACCAATCAGCGCGAAACCGAGGTTTTGCAGGCTCGTTGCCGCCGCCAAGCCCGCCGCGAGATGCTGGAAAGTGTCCACTCTGCATCCCTCTCAAAGTCCGAGCGCACCGATCGGCAGCGGCACCTTGAGCCAATAGAAGAAGACATGAAAGACGCCGAAACTTCCCGCCAACGCGGTGAGCACGATGGCGAACGGCGAGCGCGCGCCGAGCGCAAACAGGAGACCGGCGATGAAGAGCAGCATGGTCAGCCGGAAGCCCAGCGGCTCGAGCAGTGCGGCTGCGGCTGCGAGCGCAATGAGCACGCCGCCGACCTGCCAGGCCGCCTGCCCACTCGGCAGAATGCTCCCGCTGCCAATGTCGCGGCTGCGCGCGGTCTCGACCAGGATGGCGGCCGTCAACGCGGCCCCGAGCACG
>CBFGVM010000195.1:0-7979 GCA_965652015.1 uncultured Alphaproteobacteria bacterium | reverse complement strand
CGTTGCGAAGTCCAAAAAAAGCACGCCCACAGTGAGCGAGATCTCGGTCACCAAGAAAGGCGACAAGACGTCGCCAAGCCTTATGCGCTCGACCACTGCTCCGCGTGATGCGGCCACGGGGCAGGCGAGTGGAAAAAGAATGCACGGCCGCTGAACACGGCGCGCGTGAGATCACTGCGTCGATTGATAGAACGCCTTGGCGTCCGCGCTGAAAGCCCTGCGCGAGTCCGCGTCGGTGTAGAACATGTGTCCGCCGCGATAGAGCAGGAGCTGCGTGCGCAAGGGATCGCCCATCGGCGGCAGATGATCGAGCACGTAGCGGCTCGCCGCATAGGGCGTCACCATGTCGGCGTAGCCGTGCGCGACGAGCAGGCGAAACGAGGGAATGAACGCGAGCAATTCCCGCAGATCGTCGCTGGCGCTGGCCGAGCGGCGCCCGGCGCCGTCGCCCCAATCCCATTTGCCGGCGATGTCGGAGGCGAGCAGGATGTAGCTCATCTCGGTCTTGAAGCCGAGCTCGTCGCGCGCATAAGCCACATAAGCGGCGCCATAGGCGCGGGTGAGGCTGTCGAGCACCGGATCGCCGCCGCGCGCGCTCTCCTGTTCCGGGAATGGATCGGGCACCGCGAACGTCGCGTCGTAGTGGCTGACGATCTTGCCTTCGGCGGAGCGCAGATGCTTGACATAGGTGTCGCGGATGAAGCCGCGCGCGCGGGCGACGACATCTTCGGGAAGTCCGGTGATCTTTGCAACGCGGCCATAAAAGTTGCGCGCGCTATCGCCCTGCGGCGCAGGGCCGGCGAGCGTCGTGAGATAGTCGGTGAGCGCGAAGCGCTCGGCTTCTGCCTGGGCTTCCTTGCTAAAGGCACCTTTGCGCTCGAGCTCGGCCGCCGCGAGGGACGGCAATTGCAAGGCGGCACTGAGCGCGGAGCGACTGGCGCCGAAGGTCAAGCTGCCCTCGATGACGGGGGACACCATGATGACGCCGGACATCATGATGCCCTGCTCGCGCTGCAAGAGCTGCGCCACCTTGGCTGCGCGATAGCCGCCGTAGCTTTCGCCGAGCAGATATTTCGGCGAACTGCTGCGGCCGTTCTTGGCGAGATAGAGCGCGATGACTTTGGCCACCGCCTGCGCGTCTTGCCGCACTCCATAGAAGGCGTTGCCGCCATCGGCTTTGGCCGGCCGGCTCCAACCGCTGCCGACCGGATCGATCATGACCAGATCGGTGAAGGCGAGCCAGGTCGCGGGATTGTCCTTCATGCGCGCGGCGGCGGGATCGTTACCGGGAAATTCGAGGATGCGCGGGCCGACTAAACCCAGATTCAAATAAGCCGATGCCGCGCCCGGTCCGCCATTGAAAGCGAAAGTGACGGGACGGTTCGCCGCCTCGGCATTCTTGACGACATAGGCGGTGTAATAGACCGCGGCCGAGCGCTCGCCCGATTGATCGAATAGCGAGAACGTTCCCGCCGTTGCGGTGTAGGTGAGCGTGCCCCCGGGAATGGCGACGGAATGTTCGGTCACGGAGTCCGCCGGCAAGAGCCGCAGCACGCCGTCGCGTGCTTGTTCCCCCTGCCGCGCTTCGCTCGCCTGTTGTTCGCTTTGCTGTTGCGGCGGCCGACGCGGACGCTCCTGCGCGCTCGCCACCGTCGCTGCAACGGCGATGAGCAACGCCAATAGCGCCCGGCCAAGCTTGGTCAGGAAGGGGACGGTCATCGGTGACGTGGCCATGAGGGCGTCCAATCTATCGATGCTGCAGGCGCCCCCCGCTCGAGCCGCACCATAGCGGATCGCGCCGCATCGGCTCAAATCCCCCTCGGTGGACAACGGGCAGCAGATCGGGGAATGTCGGCCGTCCCGGCGCCCCGCCGGGCCGAGAGAAATGCAGCACAAGATAGCTTCCGACCAAGAACATGCCATTTCCGAAGGCCTCACGCGCGCTCGACCGCTTCACGGTCCTCGACCTGACCCGCGTCCGCGCCGGTCCGACCTGCGTGCGTCAACTCGCGGATTGGGGTGCCAACGTCATCAAGATTGAGTTACCGCCCGAGCCTGGGGCCGGCGATCCGCTCGGCGGCCCGCGCGAAGGCTCAGACTTTCAGAATCTGCACCGCAACAAGCGCAGCATGACGCTCAACCTCAAGGCGCCTGAAGCCTTGGCTGCGTTCAAGCGCATGGTCAAGAAAGCCGACGTCGTGGTCGAGAACTTTCGCCCCGACGTGAAGCGGCGGCTCGGCATCGACTATCCGCAGCTGCGCAAGATCAATCCGAAGCTGATCTATGCCAGCATTTCCGGCTTCGGGCAGACCGGCCCCTACGCCGTCCGGCCGGGCTTCGATCAGATCGCGCAAGGTATGGGCGGGCTGATGTCGATCACCGGACTGCCGGGCCAAGGACCGGTGCGCGTCGGTATCCCTGTCGCCGATCTGTGCGCGGGGCTGTTTTGCGCCCTCGGCATCCTCGTCGCGCTACTCGAGCGGGAGAAGTCGAAGAAGGGCCAATACCTCGCGACCTCGCTGCTGGAAGCACAGATCTTCATGCTCGACTTTCAGGGCGCGCGCTGGCTGATCGACGGCCACGTGCCCAAGCAGGCCGGCAACAATCATCCGACCAGCATCCCGACCGGCGTGTTCAAGACCGCCGACGGATACATCAACATCGCTTCGGCCGGGTCGACGATATGGGGGCGGTTCTGCAAGGCCGCCAACGCCACCGATCTGATCCAGCGTCCGGAATATCAGACCGCGGCGGACCGCTCGAAGCACCGCGATGCGCTCAATGCCGATATCGAGAGATATACCGTCAAGCGCACGAGCGCAGAATGGATCGAGCTGCTCAACAAGGCGGGGGTTCCCTGCGGGCCGATTTATGCCATCGACGAGGTCTATGCCGATCCGCAGGTCGGGCATCTCGGCATGGCGCAGCCGGTCAAGAAGAAGGACAAAACCTTGCGCATGGCCCGCCAGCCGGTGTCGCTGTCGCGCACGCCGAGCCGTTTCGCGGCGCCGCCGCCGGAGCTCGGGGAGCACACCGACGCGGTGCTCAAGGAATTCGGATTCAGCACGAAGCAAATCGCAGCGTTGCGCAAGGCAAACGCGATTTGACGAGAGGTTTGACGCGCCAAGCGCGGAGGACAAAACGATGGACGACGTGACCAAGACCGACAAGATGCTCGCACGTAAGGACGGCGGCGTCGGCTACGTGATCTTCAACAATCCCGAGCGTCACAACGCGGTATCACTCGATATGTGGGACGCCACCAGCCGGATCCTCGAAGGCTTCGCCAAGGACGAGGAGGTGCGCGTGGTGGTGCTCACGGGCGCGGGCGGCAAGGCCTTCGTCTCCGGGGCCGACATCTCGAAATTCGAGAGCGAGCGCGCGACGCTCGAGGCGACCAGGCGCTACAATGCGAGCGTCGAAAAGGCTTATACGGGGATCCAGCAGTTCGCAAAGCCGACCATCGCCATGATCCGCGGTTATTGCATTGGCGGCGGCGTCGGGCTGGCGGTGTGCTGTGATCTTCGTATCTGCTCCGACAATTCGCGCTTCGCGGTGCCGGCGGCGAAGCTCGGGCTCGGCTATTCCTATGCCGGGCTGCGCCGGCTCGTCGACGTCGTGGGGCCGGCATTTGCGCGCGAGATCTTCTTCACCGCGCGCCAGTTCGACGCCGAGGAGGCCAGCCGGATGGGGCTCGTCAATCGCGTCGTGCCGGAGGCCGAACTCGAGCCTTACGTGAAAAACTACGCTGACACGATCGCCGCCAACGCGCCGCTGACGGTGAAGGGGGTCAAGTACATCATCGGCGAAATCATGAAGGACGAATCCACGCGCAACCTGGCGCGCTGCGCCGAGTTGGTCGAGCAATGCTTCGCCAGCAACGACTTCATCGAGGGCCGCCGCGCCTTCATGGAGAAGCGCAAGCCGGCATTTACCGGCAAGTAGTGCGCGGCGGCAAGCTGTCGCGGATACCGATCGAGGGTTTGGTGCTTCAATAGTCGAGACGACGGTGGCGCAAGAGGCTGCCGGGCGTCGAGGAGGACGGCGTGGCGTCGGTTGAACTGCAGGGGCTGACCAAACGCTACGGGGAGGTCGCGGTCGTCGACGACGTGTCGCTCACGATCGAGCATGGCCGGCTCGTGTGCCTGCTCGGCCCCTCCGGCTGCGGCAAGACGACGACGCTGCGGTTGATCGCGGGCTTCGTCGAGCCGTCGGCGGGCGAGATCCGGGTCGGCAATCGGCTGATGTCGTCGCCCGCTCGCACCCTGCCGCCGGAGCGGCGCAACATGTCTATGATCTTTCAAAGCTACGCGCTGTGGCCGCACATGACGGTGGCCGAGAACGTCGCCTATGGGCTCAAACTGCGGAAACTCGACCGCGCCACCATCGACCGCAAGCTCGCCGCGATTCTGGACACCACGCATCTGCGCGCGCTCGCCGATCGCTACCCGGGTGAGCTCTCCGGCGGCCAGCAGCAGCGGGTCGCGCTTGCGCGCGCGCTTATCGTCGAGCCCGAGACGTTGCTGCTGGACGAGCCGCTGTCCAACCTCGATGCCAATCTGCGCGAAGAGATGCGCTTCGAGGTGCGCCGCCTGCACGACGAATACCGCTACACCACGGTCTACGTCACGCACGACCAGTCGGAGGCGATGACCACCGCCGACGTCATTGCCGTGATGAATGCGGGCAAGATCGAGCAGGCGGGCTCGCCCGAGGACATCTACGATCGGCCGCGTTCGGAATTCGTCGCCCGCTTCATCGGCTCGAGCAACGTCATCAAGGGCCGCGCGCTCGACGATTGCCACCTGTCGGCGGCCGGCTCGACACTGTGTTGCAGCGGAGGAAAATTTGCCGCCGGCCGCGAGGGCGCGGCCGCCATCCGCCAGCATGCGGTGCGGCTCTCGGCGAAGAAGCCTGACGCCACGGAGAATGTGCTGCCGGGAACCGTGGTGCGGCAGGTTTTTCTCGGGGCGAGCCGTGACTACCTGGTGGAGGTAGGCGACGGCACACAGCTGCGCGTGGTTGCGCCGGCGGCGGAGAACATTGCCCAAGGCGCTTCGGTGTGGCTGCACCTGCCGCCCGAGCGCTGCCGCGTGTTGACCGGGTGAGGCAGCAAGGACAACGACTTGAGTGAGGAGAGCACAATGAAGCGGCCGATTTTTTCGCGGCGTGACTTGCTCAAGGGCTCGACGGCTGTCGTCGCATCGGGCGCGTTCGCCTCGATCACCTCGGCGGCGCCGCCGGCGAGCGCGGTGACGCCGGAACTGATCGCGGCGGCAAAGAAAGAGGGCAGGGTCGTCTACTACACCTCGATCGACCTCCCGGTTGCCGAGCGCCTCGCCAAGGCGTTCGAGGCAAAATATCCCGGCATCGCCGTGCGGGTGGAGCGCACCGGCGCCGAGCGCGTGTTCCAGCGCATCGGCCAGGAATATGCGAGCCGCATTTATAGCGTCGACGTCGTCAATTCGTCCGATGCCGCCCACTTCATCGTGTGGAAACGCGACGGACTGCTCGAACCTTACGTCCCGGAGGACGTGGCCAAGTATTATTCGGCTGAGCACAAGGACCCAGACGGCGCGTTCGCGACCTATCGCGCCTGGGTCTGCGTCATCGGTTACAACACCAACTTGGTCAAAGCCGAGGAGGCGCCCAAGAGTTATGCCGACCTGCTCGATGCCAAATGGACCGGCAAGATCGTCAAGGCGCATCCGAGCTACAGCGGCACCATCATGACCGCGACCTATCAGATGGCGCGCGACCTCGGCTGGGACTATTTCGAGAAGCTCGCCAAGCAGAGGGTGATGCAGGTGCAGTCGTCGGCCGACCCGCCCAAGAAGCTGGCGCTGGGCGAGCGCGCGGTCATGGCGGACGGCAACGAGTACAGCATGTTCATCGAGAAGGATAAGGGAAGCCCGGTCGAAATCGTCTATGCGAGCGAAGGCTCGCCGCTCATCGTCGGGCCCAACGCGCTGTTCAAGAACGCGCCCAATCCGAACGCCGCGCGGCTGTTCCAGAGCTTCTGCTTCTCGCCCGAGGCGCAGCAGCTCTCGATCGATTTCGCAGGCTTGCGTTCGCTGCATCCGCAGACCAAGGAGAAGCCCGGACGCAAGCCGTTCAGCGAGATCAAGAAAATGAAGGACGATCCGGCCGCGGTGGAGAAGATGAGCGAACAGATCAAGGCGCGTTACAGCAAAATGTTCGGAGTGTAAGGCGCAGCGCGGCGGGTCCAGCGATCCGCGCCCGGACCGGGAGGAAGCAATGAGCAAGCGTCGATTCTCCAGGCGCGACGTGCTCAAGGCGTCGGCCGGCGTTGCTGGTGTGCTTTTTGCCTCGCCCTCGCGTGCGGCGCCGCCTGAGCCGACCACGATCACGCCCGCCCTCATCGAGGCGGCGAAGAAGGAGGGAAAGCTTTTCTACTACACCTCAATCGACCTGCCGCTCGCCGAGAAGATCGCAAAGTCCTTCGAAGCCGCCTACCCGGGGATCGCCGTGCGCGTCGAGCGCACCGGCGCCGAACGGGTGTTCCAGCGCATCGGCCAAGAATACGCGAGCCGCATCTATGGCGTCGACGTGGTCAACTCGTCGGACGCCGCCCATTTCATCGTCTGGAAACGCGACGGTCTTCTGGCTCCGTTCGTGCCGGCCGACGTCGCCATGCACTATCCCGCCGAGCACAAAGACCCGGACGGAATGTTCGCCAGCTTCCGCGTGGGCCTGAGCCCGATTGCTTACAATACCAATCTCGTGAAGCCAGAGGACGCACCGAAAAGTTTTGCCGACCTGCTCGATCCCAAATGGACCGGCAAGATCGTCAAGGCGCATCCGAGCTACAGCGGCACCATCCTGACCGCGACCTTTCAGATCGTGCGCGAACTCGGCTGGCAGTACTTCGAGAAGCTCGCCAAGCAGAAGGTGATGCAGGTGCAGTCGGCGACCGACCCGCCGAAAAAGCTCGCGCTGGGCGAGCGCGCGGTCATGGCGGACGGAGGCGAATACAACGTGCTCCAGCTCAAGGAAAACGGCGGCCCGATCGAGGTCGTCTATCCGACGGAAGGCGCCCCGCTCGTGGTCGGTCCGAACGGCATGTTCAAGAACGCGCCCAATCCGAACGCGGCGCGATTGTTCCAGTGCTACTGTTTCACGCCGGAATGCCAGCAACTGATCGTCGATTTCGGCGCGTTGCGGTCGATGCATGCCCTGGTCAAGGACAAAGTCGGCCGCAAGCCGTTCCGGGATATCAAGACCATGAAGGAGGATCCCGCCGGCGTCGAGAAGATGAGCGAAGAGATCAAGGCGCGCTACAGCAGGCTGTTCGGCGTGTGAAGCAGCTGCACCCGGGCGCGATTGGGAGGAATAATGAGCGGCATTCAATTTTCCCGGCGCGACGTGCTCTGCGCGTCGACCGCCATCGTGGCCGGTGCGCTCGCGCAGCCGGTGCGCGCACAAACTCGCGCGGTGGCTGCCGAGCCGATCACGCCAGCGCTCATCGAGGCGGCCAAGAAGGAAGGCAAGCTCGCCTTCTACACCGCCATGGATCTCGCGTTCGCGCAGCAGCTGGGCAAGGCATTTGAGGAGAAATTCCCCGGCATCTCTGTGCGTGTGGAGCGCTCCGGCGCCGAGCGCATCTTCACCCGCATCGGCCAGGAATACGGCGCCAACATCCATGCCGTCGACGTGGTCAACACGGCGGACCTGGCGCACTGCCTCGCGTGGAAGCGCAACGGCTGGCTGGCGCCGTACATGCCGGAAGAGGTCGTGAAGCACTTCGAGCCGAAATACTACGACCCGGATGGGCTGCACATCACGACGCGGATCCTGATCTCTCCGTTCGGCTACAACACAAACCTCGTCAAGAAGGAGGAGGCGCCGAAGAGCTTCAAAGAGCTGCTCGATCCGAAATGGGCGGGAAAGCTGGTCAAGGCGCACCCGGCCTACAGTGGCACGATCATGAACGCGACCTTCCAGACCGCGCGCGATCT
>CBFGVM010000194.1:0-8048 GCA_965652015.1 uncultured Alphaproteobacteria bacterium | reverse complement strand
GCGCTATGGCGAAATCCGGGGTTTGTCTTCATCCCGCACATCGGCGTCGATTTCCCGCATTTCGCTGCACTCAATGCGGGCTACGGTTCTTTTTTCCCCGCCCGAGAATTTCTCGCGCGCGTTCGAGATCCGCTGGCGTATCAACCCCGAGGGGAACGCTGTCGACAATGACCGCGTCGATGCGCATGCCCGCCTCGAGCGCGCGCAGCTGCTCCAGTTTTTCGCGTTGCTCGAGCGGCGAGGGAGGGAGCGCCACGAAACGCTCGAGCGCGGGGCGGCGAAAAGCATAAAGCCCGATGTGATGATAGAGCGGTCCCTCGCCCGCGGGCGCCGCGGCGCGCGTGAAATAGAGCGCGCGCAGCCGCCGCTCCCCAACCGGTGTGCCGATGAGCTTCACCACGTTCGGATCGGTACGCTCCTGCGCCCGAGTGATCTCGGCCGCGACCGTGGCGATGTCGACCGCCGGATCGGCGAGCGGGGCGATCGCGGCGGCAATGTCGGAGGGCGCTATCGTCGGCAGATCGGCCTGCACGTTGACGATGATTGCGATCTGGCGCTGCGCGTCGGCGACCGCAAGCGCCTCGAAAATACGGTCGGACCCCGAGGTGTGGTCGGCGCGCGTCATCACCGCGCGCCCGCCGGCCTTTTCGACGCAGGCCGCGATCACGTCCGAATCGGTCGCCACCACCACCTCACCGAGGCGCGCCGCCTGCGCGCGGCGCATGACGTGCACGATCATCGGTTCGCCGGCAATGTCGAGGAGCGGCTTGCCGGGAAGCCTGGTCGAAGCCATGCGCGCCGGGATGAGAATGAGAACGTCGGCCATTGCTCGGTCTCGGCCGGCTGGGGGCTTGCGCCCACGATAGGGCAGTGCGGCTCACCCTGAGGAGGGCCTTAAAGCGCGTTTACGCGCGTCTTCGACGCGCTACGGGGCCCGTCTCGATGGAGGAGGCGCGTCATCCACATCCTTCGAGACGGGTGCTCACGCGCCCTCCTCGGGTGAGAATGACGCGCGCACTGGGCTTATACGGGTTGCCAGAGCCGAGGCAAACCGGGTATTTGTGCGCCGCCGCATCCGCGGCTGCCGCCATTTTCCCTTGCCTTCCGCGCGGGTCTCGAGGCGATGGACTCCTTTGAAGTCAACAAAATCCTCGGTGCGATCCTGGGCACCTGCCTCGGCTTGCTCTCGATCAACATCGCCGCTGGCGCCATCTTCGCGCCGGTGAAGCCCGCCAAGCCCGGCTACGACATCGTCGTCCCGGAACAGGGACCGGCCGGCAAACCGGCGGAGCAGGAAAAACAGCAATCGATCGAGCAACTCCTCGCCAACGCCGACACCGGCCGCGGCGAAAACGCGGCCAAGAAATGCCAAGCCTGCCACACCTTCAACAAGGGCGGGCGAAACCTGGTCGGCCCCAATTTGTGGGGCGTGGTCGGCCGGCCTAAAGCGTCGGAGGCGGGCTTCAACTATTCCGCCGCGCTCAAGGCCAAGGGCGGCACTTGGACGATCGACGACCTGAGCCAGTTCATCAACAATCCCCGCGGCTACATTCCCGGCACCAACATGACGTTTGCCGGCGTCCAGCGCGGCACCGAGCGCGCCGACCTCATCGCCTATCTCAACTCGCTGTCGGACAACCCGGCGCCGCTTCCCAAGGCAGCCGAGGCCGGAGGTGGCGCGAAGCCGCAGTAAAGCCCGCAGCAACGGCATCCGTTCTGCGTTTGAGGTACGTCAATGTCGCCAAGGCGCGCTGGCTTTAAGATTTCGTCATGAACGGGTCGCCTCTCCCAGTTTAAGTTTTGGTAATGAACGCCTTTGGGCGGCTCCTCTGCATGGCGCGGGCGCTGTCGCGGCCTACTTATTAAGGTGATGGTGAAGTGATGCTCGGCCCGCAGCTCTCCTGCTTCCGATCCCCGCAGGATCGGACATAATGCGGCCGGTGCCTATTCTTGCCTCGGAGGTCTCCGTGCGCCTCACCCGTCGTCTCGTCGTTCACGCCGGCGTTCTTGCAGCTCTATCTCCGATCCTCGGCCGATTTGGACTGCCGCTCCTCGCGGGAAGCGCGTATGCCCAAGGGCGCAACGGCGAGCGAAACCTCGAATGGCGCCACGGCCTGTCCTTGTTCGGCGAGCTGAAGTATCCGGCCGGCTTCAAGCATTTCGATTACGTCAATCCGAATGCGCCGAAGGGCGGGAGCGTGCGGTTGATGGCGCTCGGTACCTTCGACAACTTCAACGAGGTCGTCGCGGGGCTCAAGGGCTCGATCGCGGCGGGCGCGGGCCTGATCTCGGATACTTTGCTGGCGTCCGCGCTTGACGAAGTGTCGACCGAATATGGGCTTATCGCCGAGGCGGTGAGCCATTCCAGCGACTTCAGCTCCGCAACTTTCCGTTTGCGCGCCGCCGCGCGCCATCATGACGGCAAGCCGATCACGGTCGACGACGTGATCTTCTCCATGGAAGCCTTTAAAAAGCACAGCCCGGGGATGGCGGCGTATTACCGGCACGTCGCGAAAATCGAGCAGACGGGCGAGCGCGAGGTCACCTTCATCTTCGATTCCCCGGGCAATCGCGAAATGCCATTGATCCTGGGTCAGCTCAACGTGCTGCCGAAACATTGGTGGGAGGGAACCGACGCTTCGGGCCGCAAACGCGACGTCGGCGCGACCACGCTCGAGCGGCCGCTCGGCAACGGCGCCTACCGCATCAAGGACTTCGTCGCCGGCCGCACCATCGTCTACGAGCGGGTGAAGGACTATTGGGCCAAGGATCTCAACGTCAACGTCGGCCGCGACAATTTCGACGAGCTGCGGTTTGAATATTTCCGCGACGCGACGGTGGCGATCGAGGCTTTCAAAGCCGACCATCTCGACTGGCGCACGGAAAACGTCGCCAAGAATTGGGCCACCGCCTACGATTTTCCGGCAGTCAGGGAAAAGCGGGTTGTTCTTGAGGAGTTTCCACAGCGCAACCGGGGCATCATGCAGGCGTTCGCGTTCAACACGCGGCGCGACAAATTCAAGGACCCGCGGTTGCGCCGCGCGTTCAATTTCGCCTATGACTTCGAAGAGATGAACAAGCAGATCTTCTTCGGCCAATACACGCGCATCAACAGCTACTTCGAAGGGACCGAGCTCGCCTCGTCGGGCCTGCCGCAGGGCCAGGAATTGGAAATTCTCGAAACCGTCAGGGATAAGGTGCCGGCGGAACTGTTCACCAAGGAATACACCAATCCGGTCGGCGGAAGCGCGGAGAATGTGCGCGCCAATCTGCGCGAAGGCATGCGGCTGTTGAAGGAGGCCGGCTACGAAGTCCGCAACCAGAAGCTGGTCAACGCCAAGACCGGCGAACCCCTGAATGTCGAGATTCTCACCGAGGAACCGAGCATCGAACGTATCATCCTGTTCTACAAGCCATCGCTCGAGCGCCTCGGCATCACGGTGACCGTGCGCACGGTCGACGATCCGCAATACGAGAACCGGTTGCGCAACTGGGATTACGACATGATCGTCGCCTCGTGGCCGGAATCGCTCTCTCCTGGAAATGAGCAGCGCGATTACTGGAGCTCGCAGGCCGCCGACACGGCAGGCTCGCGCAACTATGTCGGCATCAAGAATCCGGCGGTCGATGCTCTGATCGACCGCGTCATCTTCGCCAAGGACCGCACCGAGCTCGTCACCGCCACGCGGGCGCTCGACCGCGTGCTGCTGTGGAACTACTACGTCGTGCCGCAGTTCACTTTAGATAAGACCCGCACCGCGCGCTGGGACCGATTCAACCGGAAGGATCCGCTGCCGCAATACGGCGCCTCTGCCTTCCCCACGGTGTGGTGGTGGGACGCCGAAAAAGCCTCTAGGACGGGAACGCGACCATGACCGATATCCGCAATGTGACGCGGCGCGACACGCTCGCGCTTGGTGCCGGTGCGCTCGCCGCCACCATCGCCTCCCCGGCGCTCGCAAACGAGGGACCCGAGCGGCACGGCATGTCGGCCTTCGGTGATCTCAAATATCCCGCTAACTTCAAGCATTACGATTATGTCAACGTGAGCGCGCCGAAGGGCGGCACGTTCTCTCAAGTCGGCTCCAACCGCGTTTTCAATCAGAACTTTCTCACCTTCAATTCGCTGAACATCTTCATTCTCAAAGGCGACGGCGCACAAGGCATGGAGCTCACCTTCGCCAGCCTGATGGCGCGCGCCTTCGACGAGCCGGATGCGCTTTATGGGCTGGCCGCGCGCGCGGTGCGGATATCCGGCGACGGTCTGACCTATCATTTTCTGATGCGCCCCGGCATCACCTTCCATGACGGCAGCCCGCTCACCGCCCACGATGTCGCCTTCTCGCTCAAGACGCTCAAGGAGAAGGGCCACCCGATCGCCCAGCAATTGCTGCGCGATTTCGCCGGCGCGGAGGCGAGCGACGACGCGACGGTGCTCGTTCGCTTTGCGCCGAACCGCGCGCGCGACGTTCCGCTGTTTGCGGCCTCGCTGCCGATTTTTTCGCGCGCGTATTACTCCAAACATGCCTTCGAGGACACCACGCTCGAGCCGCCGCTCGGCAGCGGACCCTACCAGGTGGGACGTTTCGAGACCGGCCGCTTCATCGAGTACGACCGGGTGAAGAACTGGTGGGGCGCGGATCTGCCGGTCGGGCGCGGGCTCAACAATTTCGACGTGGTGCGCTACGAGTTCTACCGCGATCGCGACGTCGCCTTCGAAGGCTTCACCAGCAAGACTTATCTGTTTCGCGAGGAATTCACGTCGCGCATCTGGGCGACGCGCTACGACTTTCCGGCGATCCGCGACGGCCGCGTCAAGCGCGACGTCATTCCCGACGATACGCCGTCGGGCGCGCAGGGCTGGTTCTTCAACACGCGGCGGGAAAAGTTCAAGGACAAGCGGCTGCGGGAAGCCTTCATCTATGCCTTCGATTTCGAATGGACCAACAAGACGCTGATGTACGACAGCTACAAGCGCACTCATTCGGTGTTCCAGAACTCCGACATGATGGCCGCAGACAAGCCGTCGCGCGAGGAGTTGGCGCTGCTCGAGCCGTTCCGCGGCAAGGTGCCCGACGAGGTGTTCGGGGAGCCGTTCGTGCCGCCGGTCTCGGACGGCTCGGGGCAGGATCGCGGCATGCTGCGCCACGCCACCCGCCTGCTGGATCAGGCGGGGTTTGCCGTCAAGGACGGCAAGCGGGTTACCCCGCAGGGCGAGCCGATCAGCGTCGAGTTCCTGCTCGACGAGCCGTCGTTCCAGCCGCATCACATGCCATTCATCAAAAATCTCGGGACGCTCGGCATCGAGGCGAACTTGCGCATCGTCGATCCCGTGCAATTCCGAAAGCGCGTCGACGACTTCGACTTCGACCTCACGGTGCAGCGCTTCGGGTTCTCGAGCACCCCCGGCGATTCCCTGCGCAGTTTCTTTTCATCTCAGGCGGCCGGGATGCGCGGCTCGCAGAACCTCGCCGGCATGTCGGATCCGGTCATCGATGCGCTCATCGAAAAGATCATCGCGGCTGGCGATCGCTCAAGCCTCACGCACGCCTGTCGCGCGCTCGACCGGGTAATCCGCTCGGGCCGCTACTGGGTGCCGCACTGGTACAAGGCCTCGCACTGGCTCGCGCATTGGGACGTGTTCAGCCGTCCCGCGACAAAACCGCGCTACGCGCGCGGTGTCCCCGAAACCTGGTGGTACGATCGAGACAAGGCGGCGAAGCTCGAGCGCGGATAGCGCGGAGTCGGATCGCGTCCGGCGCGGCTTCAATCAGCGCGCACGCTCCGGGTTGTTCCCCATCCAGGTCGGGAGGCTCCGCGTCAGTCGGCTTGAGGCTGACTTGGGCGGTCCGAGCGCAGACGTGCGAACGGATATTACCGGATCGCGCTGCAGCGCCGGTTCAGATACCATGGCGCCGGCTCCAAGGAGGGAGCGCCACCGACATCGCGGCGTCATTGTGCGCCCGCAAAAATGGAATCGCGCTAGCGCGCAGGCGAACACGACATGACCGCCTACATCATCCGGCGCATCCTCTTCATGATTCCGACGCTGCTCGGGATCATGCTGGTGGCGTTCGTGGTGGTGCAGTTCGCGCCCGGCGGCCCGGTTGAGCGCGTCATTGCCCAACTCTCCGGAGCCGACACCGGCGCAACCTCGCGCATTTCCGGCTCCACGTCGGGTGATCTCGGTGCGCGCGGCCAGCCCGGCGGCGCCGCCGCCATGGACGGGGTCACCTCCAAATACCGCGGCGCGCAGGGGCTCGATCCCGAATTCATCAAGAGCCTGGAGAAGCAGTTCGGCTTCGACAAGCCGGCCTACGAGCGCTTCTTCATCATGTTGTGGAACTATCTGCGCTTCGATTTCGGCAAGAGCTATTTCCGCGACACGAGCGTGCTGCAGCTGATCAAGGAGAAGCTGCCGGTCTCGATTTCGCTGGGCATCTGGCTCACGCTCCTGACCTATCTCATCTCCATCCCGCTCGGCGTCCGCAAGGCCGTCAAGGACGGCTCGCAGTTCGACGTATGGACCTCGGGTGCGATCATCATCGGCTATGCGATACCCGGCTTCCTGTTCGCGATCCTGCTCATCATTCTGTTTGCCGGCGGCTCGTTCTTCAACATTTTCCCTCTCCGCGGTCTGACCTCCGATTACTGGTCGCAACTCTCGCTCGGAGGCAAGATCCTCGACTATTTCTGGCATCTCGTGCTGCCCATCACGGCGATGGGGCTCTCGGCGTTTGCCACCATGACCTTGCTCACCAAGAACTCGTTCCTCGACGAGATTCGCAAGCAATACGTGCTCACCGCCCGCGCCAAGGGCTGCGCCGAGCGGCAGGTCCTCTACGGGCACGTGTTCCGCAACGCCATGCTGATCGTGATCGCCGGCTTCCCCGGCGCCTTCGTGCACGCCTTCTTTGCCGGCTCGCTGCTGATCGAGACCATCTTTTCCCTCGACGGCATCGGCCTGCTCGGCTTCGAGAGCGTGCTCAACCGCGATTACGCGGTGGTCTTCGCCACGCTTTACATCATGTCGCTGGTCGGGCTCGTGGTGAACCTGCTGTCGGATCTCACCTACACGTGGGTTGATCCGCGCATCGATTTCGAGACGCGGGAGGTGTGAGCTGGACGAGCGCACCGCCATCCCGGTTCCCGAGACGACGGCGCAGACGCCGATGGGGCTTGGCGTTCCGCCCGAGCGGCACTTGTTGGCGCTCTCGCCGCTCAATCGCCGGCGCTGGCTGAGCTTCAAAGCCAACCGGCGCGGCTATTGGGCCTTCTGGCTCTTTCTGGTGCTGTTCGTCATCTCCCTGTTTGCGGAATTCATCGCCAACGACAAGCCGTTCTACGTGCGCTTCGACGGCAGGTCGTATTTTCCGGTGTTCGTGACCTATCCGGAAACCGCCTTCGGCGGTGAGTTCGAGACTGCGGCCGATTACCGCGATCCGTACCTGCAGAAGCTCATCGCCGAGAAGGGCGGCTATATGCTCTGGCCGCCGATCCGTTATTCCTACAACACCCATAATCTCGACCTGCCGACGCCGGCGCCCTCGAAACCGACCTGGATGTTGACTGAGCAGGAGTGCAAGAGCGTGGTCGATCGCAAAGGCCACAGCGGCTGCCGCGATCTCGAGTACAACTGGCTCGGCACCGATGACCAGGGCCGCGACGTGGCGGCGCGTCTCATCTACGGCTTCCGCCTGTCCGTGCTGTTCGGGCTTGCCCTCACCATCATCTCCTCGATCATCGGCGTTGCCGCCGGCGCCGTGCAGGGCTACTTCGGCGGCTGGACCGATCTTTTGTTCCAGCGCTTCATCGAGATCTGGACCTCGATTCCCTCGCTCTACCTCTTGCTGATCATCTCCTCGGTGCTGGTGCCCGGGTTCTTCGTGCTGCTCGGCATTCTGCTCTTATTCTCCTGGGTGTCGCTCGTCGGCCTGGTGCGCGCGGAATTCCTGCGCGGACGAAACTTTGAATACATTCAAGCCGCGCGCGCGCTCGGCGTGTCCAACCGGACCATCATGTTCCGGCATCTCCTGCCCAACGCCATG
>CBFGVM010000193.1:0-8084 GCA_965652015.1 uncultured Alphaproteobacteria bacterium | reverse complement strand
TGGTGCCCAGGGGCGGAATTGAACCACCGACACCTGCATTTTCAGTGCAGTGCTCTACCAACTGAGCTACCTGGGCGCCGCGCCCGCGGGACGGCGGACGAAGGAGCGCGGGGTTTATAGAGGCTCGATTCCACCCTGTCCAGAACGGCGCTCCGCCCGCGCAATTCACGTTCCGGATGCCTCACCGTCGGGCTTTGCAGTCCCATCTTCGTCTTCTTCTTCCTTGACCGGGACTGCATAAACGCCGCTGAGCCAGCGGTTGAGATCGACGTCGGCGCAGCGCCGGCTGCAAAACGGCCGGAACGTTTCGAGCGCCGGCTTGCCGCAGATCGGGCAAGCCTTGGTGCGAAGATCGGGCTCGGACATCCTGCTGAATATGGTAGTCGGCGCGTGCGGCGCCAAGCATCACACGACATTGAGCCAGCCGGCGCGGATCGGATAGCCCTCGCCGGACAGCAGCGTGGTCACTTCGTAGAGCGGAAGCCCGACGACATTGGTATAGGAGCCCACGATCTTGACGATGAAGCTCCCGGCGATCCCTTGCGCCGCGTAACCGCCGGCTTTGCCGCGCCATTCGCCCGAGGCGAGATAGGTCTCGATGTCATCCTCCGACAGGCGCTTGAAGCGCACGCGCGTCTCCACCAGCCGCTGCCGGTAGGCCTCTTTCGGCGTCACCAGGCAGATCGCCGTATGCACGCGATGATTACGGCCGGACAGGAGGCGCAGGCATTGCGAGGCTTCGTCGACCAGCTCGGGATTGGGCAGGATGCGCCGACCGACGGCAACCACGGTATCGGCAGCGAGGATATACGCTCCCTGAAGCTCTTCGTCGGCACGCACCAAATCGAGCGCAACCTCGGCCTTGGCACGCGCGAGTCGGTTGGCGCAAGCGCGCGGCAGTTCTCCCCGCCGCGGCGTCTCGTCGACGTTGGCGGGACGCAGCGCGTCGGGCTCGATGCCGGCCTGATTGATGAGCGTGACCCGGCGGGGAGAGCCCGAAGCGAGGACGAGCTTTGGACGGCCGATCATCTTTGCTTGTGCCGCAACTCAATGGCCAGGGCTGTGAGCTCCGAAAAGCACCGCTATTTGAAACGATAGGTGATACGACCTTTGGTCAAATCGTAGGGAGTCATTTCGACCAAGACCTTGTCGCCGGCCAACACACGGATTCGGTTCTTGCGCATGCGTCCTGCGGTATGGGCGATGATCTCGTGTTCGTTTTCAAGCTTGACCCGGAACGTGGCGTTCGGAAGCAATTCCGTCACCACACCCGGAAATTCCAAGAGTTCTTCCTTTGCCATCCACTACCTTGGCGTTTGCGAAAACGGGAACCAGCGCGCCCGAAGCCGCGCAAGCTAGCGGAATCACCGCCATCCCACAACTGCCGAGTTCGGGCCCGCTCACTCGTTGGCTCTCGCTGCCGTAGGAAAGCGCTCCCTGATCCGTCGCAGCAATTGCTCGCGTACATCTCGGTACGCGTTCAACCGCTGCTCACGGCTACCCTCGACGGCGGTGGGATCCGCGGTGGGCCAGTACTCGACGTCGGCGGCCAGCGTTCGGGTCAGCTCGAGCGCCTTATGGTGCGCTTCGGGTGAGAGCGTGACGATCAGATCGAAATTCAGACCTTCCAAGTCGTCGAGCTCTTCAAAGGTCAGCGGCCGGTGCGCACTGATGTCGATGCCGACCTCTTCCATTACCGCGGCGGCGAACGCATCGAGCTCGCCTTTGCGCACGCCGGCAGAGCCGACGTAAAGCGAGCTGCCGAGCATTTGCTTGAGCATGGCCGCGGCCATGGGCGAGCGCACGGAATTCATCCCACAGGCGAACAGCACCGCCTGCGGTCGGGACACCGACGTTCGTTTCACCCCTTCCAATGCAGCACGCAAATCAACGTGAACAGGCGACGCGCGGTATCGAAATCGAGCTTCACCTTGCGCGACAGCCGCTCCATCAGGACCTTGGAGCCTTCGTCGTGAAGGGAACGCCGGCCCATGTCGAGCGCCTCGATGCGATCGGGCGTCGCCGTGCGAATTGCCGCGTAGTAACTGTCGCAGACCGTGTAGTAGTCCTTCACGACGCGCCGCAGCGGCGTAAGCGACAGAAGATGAGCGACCACCGGCGTGCCGTCGTCACGACGGATGTCGAACACGAGGCGCGATCCGGTAATGCTCAAATGCAACGCAAAGGGCCCGCCCTCGTCATCGTTGGGCGCAAAGGTATTGTCTTCGAGCAGGTCATAGATCGCGACTGCGCGCTCGTGCTCGACGTCCGGATTCGAGCGGCCGATCGACGCTTCGTCGAGGGTCACCGCAACGAGGCGATTCTTCTTCCGAGGGGACGCGCGCGGCGGGCGTGTCATTGCGGGTTGAAGCGCACCTTCACCGAGCGAGCGTGCGCGTCGAGTCCTTCCGCTTCGCCCAACGCGATCGCGGCCGGGCCCAGCGCACGGAGCTGATCGGGGCCGCATTTGAGGATCGACGTGCGCTTCATGAAGTCGAGCACGCCCAATCCGGACGAGAAGCGGGCCGAGCGCGCGGTCGGCAGGACGTGGTTCGAGCCGCCGACATAATCGCCGATCGCCTCGGGGGTGTGGGCTCCGAGAAAAATCGCCCCGGCGTTGCGAATGCGGGAGGCGAGACGCTCGGCATGCTCGCACGCGATCTCAAGATGTTCCGGCGCGATGGCGTCGACGAGGGGCACGGCGTCCTCGAGTTCCCCGACCAGGATGATGGCCCCGAAATCGCGCCACGAGGCTGCGGCGACGGAGGCGCGCGGCAGCGAGCCAAGCTGCGCGCCAAGCGCCTTCTCGACGTTGTCGGCAAGCGCGGCATCGTCCGTGATCAAGATCGCCTGGGCGCTCGCATCGTGCTCGGCCTGCGCCAACAGATCTGCTGCGATCCAGTCGGGGTGGCCGGTTCGATCGGCGAGGATCAACACTTCCGAAGGTCCGGCGATCATGTCGATGCCAACCTTGCCGAAGACCAGGCGCTTTGCGGCCGCAACATAGGCATTGCCGGGACCGACGATCTTGGCGACAGGTGCGATCGTCTCAGTGCCGTAAGCGAGCGCGGCCACGGCTTGCGCGCCTCCGATGCGATAAATCTCGTCAATGCCCGCAAGCTTCGCCGCCGCCAGGACGAGCGGCATGAGCTTTCCCTCCGGGGCGGGCACCGTCATCACCAGCCGCGGAACGCCAGCGACCTTGGCCGGGACCGCATTCATCAGCACCGATGACGGATAGGCGGCGCTTCCGCCAGGCACATACAGGCCGACTGCTTCGATGGCGCTCCAACGCGACCCCAGTTCGACGCCCAGGGCGTCGGTGAAACGGTCGTCGGCCGGGAGTTGACGGCGGTGATAGGTCTCGATGCGATCGCGTGCGAGCGCAAGCGCGTCGAGCGCCCGACGGTCGCAGGCCGCATGGGCGGCGTCGATCTCATCGGCCGTCACCTTGAGGCCGCTACGATCCGGATCGAAGCGCTCGAACTGGCGCGTGAGCTCGACGACGGCGCGATCACCGCGAGCAGCGACATCGGCAATGATCGCGCGTACGGCCGCCTCGACGTCGGCCGATGCCTCGCGTTTGGTGGCGAGAAAAGCGCGGAAACGCTCGGCGAAATCAGGAGCGCGGCGGTCGAGGCGGATCGGCATGGCCCTGTCCTACCGGACCATACGGGCCGGATCCGCGGTCAATGGCGCGGCCGCGATGACCCGTCAACCCCGCAGCTCGGGCGCGTCGTCGCCATGGATCGGGCGCGCGGCTGCCGGCCACGACGGCCCCAGATCGGCGAGCTCGGCTTCGAGGCACTCGACCTCGAGCCGCAGCACTCCCCCGCCGGAGAAAATGAGATTTACCACCCCGGCCGGCGTGTCGGTCTCCTGAAATTCGACGGCGAGCAGGTTGAGCACTGCCGCCTTTCCGGCCGGATCGACATTTCGGCACTTGCAGCAATTCACGCGCTCGATGCGCAGCGCCGAACGGCAGCGTCGCAGTTCGGGTTTTGTCCCCTCTGCCGAGAGCCAATCAAAACGGCTCAACGCGACCACCACGCGCTTTTCCTGGGGACGCCAAATGACGTCGGCCACTTTGACGAGCGCATCCTGCAAATGGGTGGAAACAACCTCCAGGTCGTCCCGGTCGAGGGCGACGAACTTCACCGGCTCCATGGTTCCCTCCCATCGATACGTTCGATGGTAGCAAGGTAATTAGGAAGCGGGCGGCTGCGGCGCAAGCGGGGCGAGCGCCGATCCGACCCGCAGGCGGTACCCCCCGGCTAGAAGGACACACAGGCCGGCCGCACGATCATGACCACCGAGTGCTGTTTGAAGCGCCGCTTGTAGGCTGCGACGATCTCGTTGAGGCGCGCAATGTCCTCGACCTGGCCGGGGAGTACGATCTGTACGACCTTACTGCGCTCGCGAACGATCTTGTTGGTGGCCTCATCCCGCCACTGCCCGGCGGCGTTGAACATGGTGAGCCCGTTCGGGAAGCGGGATACGATCTCGCGATCGACGAAACGGCTCCAATCGGCTTCGTTCACGCCGAGGCGGCTGCCGATGTTGCGGCCGAACATCAGTTCGGCCACCTGGCTGGGTCTTTGACCCCCGCGGCAATCCAGCAGCTGTGCGTCGGCGCCGCCGGCAAGCGCCAGGACGAGCGTCAAGGCCGTCGCGACTCGAACGACCGTTGCCATTGCACGCCATCCGGTGTCATCGTTCGCGAAAGCGGACGATCCAGTAATCGCCGGACTGGATGATAAGCACCGCCTCAGCACCTATGCGCGTTCGCGGGCATGACACCTGATTTGCGGCTAGACCTCAGCCGCTGATGCGCTCGATGGCGGCGCCGCATGCCGCCAGCTTGTCCTCGAGCCTCTCGAAGCCGCGGTCGAGGTGATAGACACGGTTGACGATGGTCTCGCCTTCTGCCGCAAGCGCGGCAATGACGAGTGAGACCGAGGCGCGCAGATCGGTCGCCATCACCGGCGCGCCCTTGAGCATGCTCACTCCCTCGATGGTCGCGCATTCGCCGTCGAGCTGAATGCGAGCGCCGAGCCGCACGAGCTCCTGCACGTGCATGAAGCGGTTCTCGAAGATCGTCTCGGTGATGTGCGAGGTTCCTTTCGCCCGGGTCATGAGCGCCATCAGTTGCGCCTGAAGATCGGTGGGAAAGCCCGGGAACGGCGAAGTGGTGACCTCGACCGGGGCGAGGCCCGAACCGTTGCGCTCGACGCGCACTCCGGTATTGGTCGCGCTGATTGCGACACCCGCTTGCGCGAGCACGTCGAGCGCCGACTGCAGCAGTTCGGGACGTGCATGCTCCAGGAGCACGTCGCCTCCGGCCATGGCAACGGCCATGGCATAGGTGCCGGTCTCGATGCGGTCGGGCAGCACGCGGTGGCGCGCGCCGTCGAGCTTCGGCACTCCCTCGACCACGATGCGGGAGGTGCCGGCGCCGGTGATCTTGGCGCCCATCTTGTTGAGGCAATCGGCGACGTCGGTGATTTCCGGTTCGCGCGCGGCATTCTCGATCACCGTTGTGCCGCGCGCGAGCGCGGCCGCCATCAGCGCTGTGTGCGTACCGCCGACGGTCACTTTGGGGAATTTGATCTCGCCGCCCTTGAGCCCGTTCTTGGCGCGGGCGATGACGTAGCCGCGATCGATCTCGATGTCGGCGCCGAGCCGTCCGAGCGCCATGATGAGAAGATCGACGGGCCGCGTGCCGATGGCGCAGCCGCCCGGCATCGACACCTTCGCTTCGCCCATGCGCGCGACCAATGGAGCCACCACCCAGAAGCTCGCGCGCATGCGCGAAACCAACTCGTAGGGAGCCGTGGTGTCGATGAGATTGGCGGCGGAGATGTGCAGCGTTTGGCCGTCGTATTGGGTTTCGCCCGGACGCTTGCCGCTGACCATGATGTCGACGCCATGGTTGCCGAGGATGCGCTGAAGCAGCGCCACATCGGCGAGCCGAGGCACGTTGTCGAGAATCAGCGTTTTATCGGTGAGCAGACTCGCGATCATCAAGGGCAAGGTGGCGTTCTTCGCCCCGGAGATCGGAATGACTCCACTAAGCCGCTGGCCGCCGCATATGCGAATGCGATCCATGCCGCTTCCCTTTCCGCAAATGCCGCTATCGCACGCGGCCACCAATCGGAAGCGCCCGCCCGCTGGCGCTAGCGCTTTTGCTTAGTTTTGTCGGCAATTCCGGCGGAATCGTGGGACTGATCACCGCTCGCGTGGGAAGGAACCGCGCGGCCTTTCGCCTGGGCCTTGCGGCGCTTGAGATTCTCCCGCAGCGCGGCGCTCAGACGCCGCCGTTGCCGCATCCTATCTGCGCCCTTGGAACCACCGTTCATGGGACAAGATTAGGAACCGGCGGTGCTCGACGGAAGGCCCTTTGGCGCAGTGATCGGCCATTGGACGGCGCGCGCTTGCGCCATTTTCACCCTTGTGGCAAGGATCGACGCCGCTCGCGACCGCGTTCCATTCTTGCTGTTTTCGCCTCCGGCCCAGCGCTGCCGTAGCTCAGTGGTAGAGCACCCCCTTGGTAAGGGGGAGGTCGTAAGTTCAATCCTTACCGGCAGCACCAGCCGCCTTCATGGACATCTGGATTTTGCGTCCTGACGGTGACGCATCGATCACCTCTCAGCCTTCTTCGGCTCTCCTTCGATCGCCGCGGCCGCTTCCGTCAAGAACGGCCGCCATCGATCCGAGACAATCTTGATCTGCGACAGAATCTTTTGTTTCTTCTCCGGCGAGAGATCCGTTCTCGGATCGGCCATTCGATCGAGCTCGTTCTCGAGCTTGGTCCAAAATCGGTGGCCGCCGAGCGAGGTCGCGGCGCGAACCGAACGCTCCAGTTGCTCCATGCGCCGAGTCGCAAAGTCATCCAGCAGATCGAGCATGATCCATCCGGATACGATGATGGCTGCGCAAACAATTACGGTCTTGAGCAAGAAGCTACCGATGGGTCCGAGACCTGTTTCGGCGCTCTGAGAGGTTGGTTCCTGGCTCGTTTCCATAGCAATGCCCTGTTGTGCTTGCCCATTCACGACGACGATCTTGTCGCCCGCCGCGCCTTCAATTGGACAGGTGGATACATCGGCGTGTATCTGACGCAAGGGGAATATGCAACGTGTACTTTCGATCGTCCAAAACGGCTCCCCCGCTGATGTCGGCTTTTGCCCGAGCGCTGCCTTACCTTCTATCTTGGGCCCTGCTTGCCGGCTTGATGATCGTCGGCATGAAACGCCAGCCGCTGGCGCTGTATACGCCGGTCGACGGCGAATGGGCCAAATGGAACGTCGAGGCCATTCTCAATTTCGGCACGCCCTTCGATCTCAGCCCCTACAGCATGCTTGCCGGCATGGGATCGATGTATTTTCCCAATCTGCCTTGGCTCAATCCGGGAGCACTGGCGCTCGGGCTGCCGCTCGACGAGCAGACAAAGAATATCGTTTCCTACGCCGTGTATGCCGCAGAGCTCGCGCTCAGCATCATTCTGCTGGCGCGGAGCATCGGTTTTTCGTGGCTGATGGCCACCGCGGCCGCCCAACTTTACCTCTATCTCTTGTTCCCGCCTTTTGCCGCGGTGTTCCGGATCTACGACTGGTACTCGCTCGCGCCTTATTTCGCGCATCTGACAGCGGCGCTCAATGCAGCGACCGCGGTATTTCTCGCGTGTGGCCGCAGCCGCGATCTGCCGCGCAACATCATTTTGTGCGGCGCATTTCTCGCCCTATTCGTGTCCGGGTTGCTGTCGGCGCCATTCACCTTCGTTTTCGCCACCCCCGCCTATATCGCGATCTCCGCTGCGATCATCGTGGGACGACGACCGCCGCGAGCCGAATGGGCTTGGAAGGCAGCAGCGCTGCTGGCGTGCCTGATCTTCTTTTTTGGCTCCGGCCTGCTCTCTTACTATCTCGGAACAATTGCGACCTCCGGGCGTACGCCGACGTCGCCGGTGGCGTGGGACAAGATTCTATCGTTCCACGCTTGGCTGCAATTGTTCGCGCATCATCCGCTTTGCCAGGATCCGCGGCTGCTGTTGTGCATCCAGGACAGGGGGGCGTGGCTCAACA
>CBFGVM010000192.1:0-8117 GCA_965652015.1 uncultured Alphaproteobacteria bacterium | reverse complement strand
CGCGGCGGCGCGATCCAGCTCGCGAATTTGCCGGGCTCGACCACCTGACGCATCAAGCTTTGGATAAAGTCGCCGTCGTTCGTCGATGGCAGCCATTTATCCTTCTCTCGGCTCCAGATTGTTTCGTCGACGAGCTCTCCGCCGGGCGACGCTTGGATGTCCTTGAACTCACCGATCTGCCGGTGAAATGCCACATGCGGCAATTCGAATCGGAAGTTCACGCCGACCCGTTCGATGATTTTGTTCCAGCGATCGAGACCGCGCTGGCAATCGGCCGTGTAGTCGTCGCGCAGCCGCATGTTGATGGCCGTGAGCGCGGGCTCGTCCACGCGCTTGATCTCGCCGTCGACGAACTTGAGCACCGGATAGGTCGAGCTCTCGAGCCTATGGTCGTCGTCGATCTTGGTCTCCTGGAAACGCCCCTTGACGCTGGCATTGAACGCATTGGCAGCGTTGGTCGACACCTCCGACCCGAACAGGTCGAGCGACAATGAATAATGCAGGTTGAGCTTCTTCTGCATGGTCGGCAGGTCGATGACGCCGAGATCCCGGACCTTGTTGATGTCATTGGGGTCCTCGATGCCGGCCTCCTTCATCGCTTCGCAAGTGCGCTGGATCGTGCGCCCAATGCCGGTCTCGCCGACGAACATGTGATGTGCTTCCTCGGTCAGCATGAAGCGACAGGTGCGCGAGAGCGGATCGAAGCCCGATTGCGCAAGACTTTCGAGCTGCATCTTGCCGTCGCGATCAGTGAAGAAGGTGAACATGTGGAAGGAGAGCCAGTCCGGCGTGGCCTCGTTGAACGCACCGAGCATGCGCGGCTTGTCGGCGTCGCCGGAGCGGCGCTGCAGCAGCTGCTCGGCCTCCTCCCGGCCGTCGCGGCCGAAGTATTTCTGCAGGAGATAGACCATCGCCCACAGGTGCCGTCCTTCCTCGACGTTCACCTGAAAGACGTTGCGCATGTCGTAGAGCGAAGGCGCGGTCTTGCCGAGATGGCGCTGCTGCTCGACCGACGCCGGCTCGGTGTCGCCCTGGATGACGATGAGGCGGCGCAGCAGGGCGCGATATTCGCCGGGCACTTCTTGCCAGGCAGGCTCTCCGAAATGCCGGCCGAAGGGAATCTTGCGGTCCTCCTCCTGCGGCGCCAGCAGGATGCCCCAGCGATACTCGGGCATCTTCACGTAATCGAATTTGGCCCAGCCTCTGGGGTCGACCGAGACCGCGGTGCGCAGATAAACGAGCGCCTCCTGAAAGCCTTCCGGCCCCCTCTGCATCCACCAGTCGATGTACCCGGGATGCCAGCGCTCGAGCGCGCGCAGCACTTGCCGATCCTCGGTGAGATCGACGTTGTTCGGGATGCGGGTCGAGTAATCGACGTTGACGATATCGCTCATCACTGCCTCCTCAAACTCTGCGCGTATCGAATGCCGGTTTCTGTCCGGTGCCGTAGCGCTTGAGTGCGCCCTCCTCGCCGACGGCATTGGGACGCTGGAAGATCCAGTTCTGCCAGGCGGAGAGGCGGGCAAAGATTTTTGATTCCATGGTCTCGGGGCCACCGAAGCGCAAATTCGCTTCGAGGCCGGTGAGCGCGTCGGCAGAAAAGCTCGCGCGCTCCTCCAGGAAGACGCGGATCTCGTCCTCCCAATCGATGTCATCGAGCGCGAACGTCACGAGACCGAGCGTCTCGGCCGCTTCGGCATCGAGCATCCGGCCTATTGCGCGCCTGGCGTTGTCGAGCGCACCGGGATCGGCGAGGAAACGGCTCGCGAGCCGCGAAATTCCGTTCGCCATCGGGTAGGCGGCGAAATTGACCTCAGCCAGTGCAAGCGTCGCGGGCGGCTTGTTGTCGCCGTCGCGCTGGCCGATCAGCATGTAGGAGCGGTCGCTCGCGAAGACGAGCTCGGCGAGCGTCCCGGCGAAGCACGAACCCGGCTCGAGCAAAGCGACGAGAGAGCGCGAGGTGAGATCGATGCGCTTGAGCGCGCGCTTCCAAAAAGCTCTGATCTCGCGTGCGAGCCAGTGATCCTTGTTGGCATCGAGAAATTGCTCGTAGGCGAGTACTTGCGCCGGATCGCCCGAGGATTTGAAGACGATTGCGGCGATGTCGAATTCGTTCGCGCGAATGTCGAGAACAGCGTCGTCGAGCTCGCGCGCGAGCCTGAGCGGCCAGAACTCGGCGCCCGCATCGACCATAGCCTCGGCGGAAGCCGGCGGCGGCGCGTCCGGCCCGCGCAAGATGATGGTCGCCCGCCGGGACGGCCGCTCGAATTCGACCGATAGCGTGCTGTACTCGAGCGCGTCGGCGGACCGCTCGCGCTTGAGCGGCGTGAGCGCGATCCCCTTGGCCGCGGCCGGCCGTTGCGACCTTGCCGCGAACTCCCGCGCCCGCTTCTCCACTGCCTCTTCGAGCTTGGAGGCGGGCACCACTTCATCGACGAGCCGCCAATCCACGGCGCGCTTGCCCTTGATCCCCTCCTCGGTCGTGCAGAACACGTCGGCGCGATCCCGGCGCACCTTGCGCTTGTCGGTAACGCGCGTGAGGCCGCCGGTGCCGGGCAACACGGCGAGCAGCGGCAGCTCGGGCAACGAAACGGACGAAGAGCCGTCATCGATCAGCATGATGTGGTCGGCCGCGAGCGCCAGCTCGTAGCCGCCGCCGGCAGCAGTACCGTTGATGACGCAAATCGTCGATAGGCCCGAGGTTTCGCTCGCGTCCTCGATGCCGTTACGCGTCTCGTTGGTGAATTTGCAGAAGTTGACCTTGTGCGCGTGCGTGGCCCCGGCCAGCATGCGAATGTTGGCGCCGGCACAGAAAACCCGCGGCTTGGCCGAGCGCAGCAGGATGACCTTGACCTGGGGATGCTCGAAGCGCAGCCGCTCGATGGCGTCGGCGAGCTCGATATCGACTCCGAGGTCGTAGGAATTGAGCTTGAGCTCATAGCCCTCGAACAGGGTGCCTTTCTCGTCGACATCCATCAGAAGCGTCGCGACTTCGCCGTCCACGGCGAGCTTCCAATGGCGGTACTTCGACGGATCGGTCTGGAAATCGATCCGGCTCTTGCCGTTGTTCAATCTGCGTTCTGCGTCGGCCATAGATTTCCTCGCAAGCTGATTCAGCGGGCCGAAGTCTGAGATCTGCGATTTCGGCGGCCCGCAGCGGCGGAACTCTGAACTGTTCGATTTTGCGCGGCCATATCGCCTTCGTGATGCTCACGCAGCAGCCGATTGATGAACTCCGAAGTGGCGCGCAAGGTTGCCTCGGCCGCCTCGCGGTGGGGAGCGTGCCGCGCGTTCGGCAACAGCGCGACGTCGACCGGGCAATAGCACTCCTGCTGCGCCATCTCGATCTGCCGCACCGTGCCATATTGGTCGTCTTCGCCCTGCACGATCAGGATCGGAACACGGATATGGGCCAGCTCTTCGCCCAGCTCCCATTGGCGGAATTCGGGATCGAGCCAGGGGCCGCACCAGGCGTTGAAGGCGTTGTCGGGATCGGCATGCCAGCGGGCAAGCTTGGCGCGCAGGGGTCCGGCCTCGAAAGCAGCCTTGGTGCGCCTGATTTCGGCGAGACCCATATCCTCGGTGCAGAAATGCGGCGCGATCAGCACGAGCCCGCGCATGCGATGGTCCTGGATGCTGCCGGCATAGATCGCCGCAATCGATGCGCCATCGCTGTGGCCGACCAGAAGCCCGCGCCGGAAAGCGATCGCGTCGAGCACGCGGGGGAGCACCTCCAACGCCTCCTCGTGCATGAACGAGACCGGACGCGGCAGTTTGACCGGCGACGAGTTGCCGTATCCCGCGCGCGAATAGACAAAGACCCCGGTGCCCGTGGCGGCGGCGAGCTCTTGGGGGAACGCGCCCCAGCCTGCGACGCAGCCAAGCCCCTCGTGCAGCAACACGAGCGTCGGCGCGGCATCGGGGTGCGGGCCGATCATGCGGTACTCGAGCCGCATTGCACCAAGCTCGAGAAAACCTTGGTCGGCGAGGGTCACTGCGCTTCTCCCGTGCAACTCGCCACGATCTGCGCAAGCTTCTGGAAACTCTGCTCCGCCGTATCGCCGGAAGTGTCGAGCTCGGCGTGTGCGCGCGCATAGTCGGCTTGCCGTGCGTCGAGGATGGCCACGAGGTCGGCCATGGCCTCGCGGTTCTGCGCCATGGGACGGAAATCGCCTTGCGCCATCACGCGGCGCATGTGCTCGTCCGGCCGCGCCTTGATCCACACCGTATGGGTGCGTCGTAGCAGCAGGGCATAGGTTTCGGCATTCGACACGATGCCGCCGGCGGTGGCGATCACGGCCGCTTCGTGTGCGTCGATGACGCGTTCGAGGCAGGCGCGCTCGTAGCGGCGGAACGTTGCAACACCTCCCATCTCGATCAGATCGGGAATGCGCGCGCCGTATTCCTGTTCGACCAAGCGATCGAGTTCGAGGAAGGGGCAGCCAAGCGCACCCGCGAGACGGTGTCCCAATGTTGATTTGCCGGCGCCGCGCAGTCCAACCAGCGCGATACGCCGACCGCGATCGACCGCCGCATCTTGCCCGGCGCGGCTCTCGATCAACTCGGCAAGCGCGGGAAGTTCCGCAAGGGGCACGCGCCCGAGGACGTCGAGAATATGGGCCATTGCCGCGGTGCGCCCGTTGCTGCGGGGTAACAAGTCCACGATCGGAAGCTCGAGCGCGCGTGCGATCGATGCGAGGATGATCACGGTGGGATTGCCCTGCCCGCCTTCGATCTGGGCGAGATAGCGCTCGGAAGCGCCGGACGCCTGCGCGAGCTGGCGGCGGGTCATGCCACGCTTGGCGCGGGAGAACCGCACCAGCCGGCCGATGGCGCTGACCAACGCGCGCTGTTCATCGCGTTGCGGCGCGGCCGCAGAACGCTTGTCGGTGACCTTCGCCCTGATTACCGGCACAAACCGATCGTCCGCTTGATAGGCACTATAGTTCATGCACTATAATGCATGCTTCCGCGCACGTCAAATTGGCGCATGCGCGCGGGGCAGCGCCGCCCCAGAGCACCTGCGGCGGGGCCCTGCCCGTGCGGCTGCGAAAGCCCGCGATTAGCGCGTCCTCGTGCGTTCGGCGCGCAGCTTGAAACGCTGAATCTTGCCGGTCGCCGTCTTGGGAAGCTCGGTGCGAAATTCGATCCAACGCGGATATTTGTAGGGTGCCAACACGGCTTTGACGTGCTCCTGCAGCGCCTGCGCCAGCTCCTCGCAGGACTTGTCGGGCGACTTGAGCACCACGAAAGCCTTGGGCTTGACCAGCTCGTCCTCGTCCGGCCAGGCGACCACAGCGGCTTCCAGCACATCAGCATGGGTGCAGAGCGCGCCTTCGACCTCGAAGGGCGAGACATAGATGCCGCCGACTTTGAGCATGTCGTCGCGCCGCCCGCAGTAGACGTAGCAGCCCTCCTCGTCCTTGAGATATTTGTCGCCCGAGCGCGTCCATTCACCCACGAAAGTGTCGCGCGACTTGTCGCGGTCGTTCCAATACATCACCGCGCTGGTGGGCCCGCGCACCTGCAGCTCGCCCATCTCACCTGACCGCGTGATCACGTTGCCGTCGTCGTCAAGGAGGCGGATGTCGTAGCCCGGCACCGGCTTGCCGGTGGTGCCGTATTTCACGTCGCCCGGATAGTTCGACAGAAAGATGTGCAGCATCTCGGTCGAGCCGATGCCGTCGAGCACGTCGACCCCGTAGCTTTCCTTCCAGCGCCGGCCGACGTCGGGCGGCAAGGCCTCGCCCGCGGACACGCAGCTTCGCAGCTTCAAGTCGCCGCGCTTGGGCGCGGCAGGACTGGCGAGAAAGGCGGCATAGAAGGTCGGCACGGCATAGAACACCGTTACCGGATGATGGCGCAAGATCGCGGCGACTGTATCGGGCGTCGGACGTTCGGGCGAGAGAACGGTTGTCGCGCCGACTGCCATTGGAAACGTCATCGCGTTACCGAGTCCATAAGCGAAGAACAGCTTCGCCACCGAATAGCAGACGTCGCTTTCCTCGAGCCCCAGCACGCCGATCCCGTAGAGATCAGCGGTGAGGCGCAAATTGGCATGCACGTGCACGGCGCCCTTGGGCCTGCCGGTCGAACCCGAGGTGTAGAGCCAAAAGCACATGTCGTCGCGCGTCGTCGGCGCGGTATAGGATTCGGGCCGCGCGCTCGCGAGCAGATCTTCGAAACGGTCATGCCCGCACGCATTTTCGCCGGATACGATCACGTGGCGGAGATCCCCGCTCGATGCGAGCAGATTGGCGAATTTCGGCAACAGCGCCTCGGAGACGACCAGGGCCGAGGCGCGGCTGTCGGTGAGCATGAAGCGGTAATCCTCCTCGGTCATCAGCGTACTGACCGGAATAGGAATCACGCCCGCCTTGATGGCGCCGAGGAAAGCAGTGGGCCAGTCGATCGTGTCGAGCAGCGCGAGCAGGATGCGCTCCTCGCGACGGATTCCGAGCGAACGCAAGCCATGGCCGAAGCGATCCACGCGCTCGGCGAGCTGGCCATAGGTCCAGGTTCCGCGCGGGTCGATAAAAACGGCCTTGTTGGCGCGCCCGGCCTTGAGATTGCGCTCGATGATGTCGGCGGCGAAATTGTAGCTGCGCGGAATCGCCTCGACGGCGGCGCGTGCATCGATGGACGCCTTCTTCGCGGCAGCGTCAAGCATGGGGCGCGTCCTTAATGTGCCGGTGGTGAGCCGGCTCATCTTCGGCGAATTATGCAAGCCGCCTCTGACTGCCGCAACGAAAAGCTTGCTATACTCGCGCCAACGCGGCGTCCGGCCGCGCCCCCGCAACAATAAAAGTGCAGGAGAGGCTCCCATGGACGAAACGGTCCGCAAGATCAGCGCCGACGACATCAACCCGCGCTACAACTGGGGCCGGGCGTTGCCGGCGCTCGGCACCATGGGAGTCGATTTCGAAGAACGCGTCGATTACCGCCGGCTGCACCGTTACCGGCTGAGCCGCGTCAAGCAGGCGCTGGAAAAATCCGACCTCGGTGCGCTGCTCGTCTTCGACGTGAACAACATCCGTTACGTGACCTCGACCAAGATCGGCGAGTGGGAGCGCGACAAGCTGTGCCGGTGGGCGCTGCTCGCGCGCGACCAGGAACCGATCCTTTGGGACTTCGGTTCGGCCGCCGTCCACCACAAGCTCTATACTCCGTGGCTCAAGCCCGAGAACTGCAAGGCCGGCCTGATCGGCCTGCGCGGCACGGTCAATCCGGCGTTCGGATTGATGGAGCGCCACGCCAAGGAAATCGCCGCGCTGCTCAAGGAGGCCGGCGTGCACAAAATGCCGGTCGGCGTCGACATTATCGAACCGCCGATGATGTTCGAATTGGAAAAGGCAGGTCTCAAGATCAGCGATGGACAGCAGGTGATGCTCGAAGCGCGCGAACTCAAGAACATCGACGAGATCGCGCTGCTCAACCGTGCCGCCGCCATGGTCGACGGCGCCTATCACCTCATCAACGAAGAGCTCAAACCCGGCGTGCGCGAGAACGACATCGTCGCCAAGGTCAACGAGTTCCTCTACCGCCACGGCTCCGACGACGTGGAGGCGATCAACGCGATCTCGGGCGAGCGCTGCAATCCGCACCCACACAATTTCACCGACCGCATGTTGCGCCCGGGCGATCAGGCGTTCTTCGATATTCTGCAATCCTTCATGGGCTATCGCACCTGCTACTACCGGACCTTCAATGTCGGGCGGGCGACACCGGTGCAGCACGATGCCTACAAGAAGGCGCGCGATTGGCTCGACAATGCGATCGCGCTCATCAAGCCGGGGGTCGCCACCGATCAAATCTGCAAGGTATGGCCGAAGGCGCCGGAGTTCGGCTTTCCCGACGAGATGTCCGCCTTCGGCTTGCAATTCGGGCACGGCCTCGGGCTGGCGCTGCACGAGCGGCCGATCATCTCTCGCGTGGTCTCGCTCGATCATCCGACCGAGATCAAAGAGGGCATGGTGTTCGCGCTCGAGACGTATTGCCCAGCGACCGACGGCTATTCCGCCGCGCGCATCGAAGAGGAAGTGGTGGTGACGGATAAGGGTTGCCGCGTGATCACGCTATTCCCGGCCGAGGAGTTGCCCATCAGCCACCGGTATTGA
>CBFGVM010000191.1:0-8129 GCA_965652015.1 uncultured Alphaproteobacteria bacterium | reverse complement strand
GCTTACGCCCAAACCCCCTTACGATATAACCGCCAACCCCGTAAAAACGAGTTTATTGTCGTCTACGCGGTCGTGCCGCCGCGGGCGGCACGCAACCCGGAATTCTATCATCGGCAAAATATTCCCGTGCCGACGCTGCGGGTGGTGCAGGAAGGGGACGACGGCCTCGTGATTTCGGGCATGAAGATGCTGGCGACCGGCGCGGTCTATGCCAACGAGATCTGGATCGGCAACGTGATCCCGCTTGCTCCGGACCAGAAGAAGGAAGCGATCACCTGCGCCGTGCCGTGCAATGCCCCCGGCCTCACGCTGTGGTCGCGCAAGCCTGGCGCGCTCGGAGCCACCTCGGAATTCGATTCCCCACTTGCCTGGCGTTACGACGAGAGCGACAGCATGGTGCTGTGCGATCACGTCAAGGTGCCGTGGGAGAAGGTATTCGTGCACGACGACGCCGTGCTCTCGCGCGACATCTACATCAAGACGCCGAGCCACTGCTTCGGAAATCACCAGTCGAACGTGCGTTATTGGTCGAAGATGCGCCTGCTGCTCGGCCTGTGCAGCAAAGTCGCCCAGGCGACCGGCGCCGATCAGGTGCCGGCCGTGCGGGAAACGCTCGGCAAGATGGCGGCGGTCGAGAGTACGATCGGCGGTCTGGTGCATGGCCAGATCAACGCCTGCGAACATTGGCCCGACGGCTACGTCTGCTTTAATCGCCGCTTCATGTATGCGGGACTCGACTGGTGCACCCAGAACTACAGCAAGTTCATCGACGAGCTGCGCGAGCTCTGCGGCGGCGGCGTATTCCAGATGCCCGCCGATATCTCGGTCATGGACGATCCGGAGCTCGCCACGCAGTTCTCGACCTTTTGGCAGACGCCGCAGGCCGATGCCGTCACGCGCATGAAGCTGTTCAAGCTTGCCTGGGACATGGTGGGTTCCGAGTTCGCCGGCCGCCACTTGCAATACGAGAAGTTCTACGCCGGCGCCTCGTTCATCATCCGCAATCACTCCTACCGCGAGACCGATTGGGCCGAGTTCAACAAGCTGGTCGAGGATTTGATGGCGAGCTACGACTATCGGCCGCCGGACGCGGCGCGGCGGATGGATGCCGGATTAACTCTCGTCCGGCGCCAGTCTTCAGCGATCTGATATCGAACGGTAGTAGTCTTCGGCAGCGGCCGTGAGGGTGTTCTCCCCGTGAAGCTTTTCGAGTGCCAGAATTGCGGACAACCGCTCTATTTCGAAAACACGAAATGCGAGAGCTGCGGACTGCCCTTGGGCTATCTGCCCCATCAGGAAGTCGTGACCGCTCTTGAAGAGGCCGACGGAGCATGGCGCGCGCTCGCGGGGGAGGGCGAGCGCTACAGGTTCTGCGCCAATGCGGAGCACGATGTCTGCAACTGGCTGGTGGCTGCCGACGAGCCTGAGGTCTTTTGCGCGTCCTGCCGCCACAACCGCACCATCCCCGATCTCACCAATCCCGAGAATCTCCTGCATTGGCGCAAGATCGAATACGCCAAGCATCGCCTGTTTTACACCTTGCTGCGGCTGCGGCTGCCGCTGGCAACCAAATCCGAGGATCCCAACGGCCTCGCCTTTGATTTCCTGTCGAGCCCAGCGGACGGCACAACGGGCCAGGCGCCGGTGATGACCGGGCACGCCGGCGGTCTCATCACGATCAACGTGGCGGAGGCGGACGCGCCCGAACGTGAACGTCAGCGAAAGTCGATGGGCGAACCCTACCGCACGTTGCTCGGCCATTTTCGGCACGAGATCGCGCATTACTACTGGGACCGTCTGGTCAAGGACTCGCCGGCGATCGAAGAATTCCGGCGACTGTTCGGAGACGAACGCGAGGACTACGACGCGGCGCTCAAGCACCACTACGCGGAGGGCCCCCCTTCAGATTGGACGGATCGGTTCGTCACCGCCTATGCCAGCGCACATCCGTGGGAGGATTTCGCCGAGACCTGGGCGCACTATTTTCACCTGGTCGACACACTGGAAACCGCGTTCGCATTCGGGTTGCGGCTGCGGCCCAGGGTGGCCAAAGGCGCGGGGCTTGCCGCGGCGATCGACTTCGACCCCTATGCCGGCGAGATGGACCGAATCATCGACGCCTGGCTGCCGCTGACGTTTGCGGTCAATTCCATCAACCGCAGCATGGGCCAGCCGGATCTCTACCCTTTCGTTCTGCCTCCGGCCGTGATCTGGAAGCTGACATTCATCCACGATCAGATTCACGCGGTAAGCTCCGATCAGCCGCGCGACTCCGAGCACAATGCGATCCGCGCCATCGTGGCGGGTCTCAAACGCGCGGTCGGTTCGCCGCAGTCCACCAACTGAGTAGCAATTGCGCAATATGGAAGCAGTCTTGGCGTAGCAGAGCAGCGTATGTCGGTCCTCGTCGGCTTCCAGCATCTCACGCGTTATCGCTACGATCGGCCGGTTGCTCTAGCGCCGCAGATTATCCGACTGCGTCCGGCCCCGCATTGCCGCACGCGAATCGAAAGCTATTCGCTCAAGGTGACGCCGGCGCAGCATTTCGTGAACTGGCAGCAGGATCCGAACGGAAACTGGCTCGCCCGCTTTGTCTTCCCCGAGAAGACACGCGAATTCACCATCACGGTCGATCTCATCGCCGACATGGTGGTGATCAATCCGTTCGATTTCTTGGTCGAGCCGTTCGCGGAAATTTTTCCGTTCGCCTATCCCGCCGAATTTGCCGAGGAGCTTGCGCCTTATCTCGATGCCGAGCCCGCCGGCCCGCAGCTGTCGGGGCTCCTCGCCTCCATCCCGCGCGATCGCAAGAATACCGTCGACTTCCTGGTCGGCCTCAATCAACGCCTGCAACGCGAAATCCGTTATCTCGTCCGCACGGAAACCGGCGTGCAGACGCCGGAGCAGACGCTTGCCGAAAGGGCAGGCTCGTGTCGCGACAGCGCGTGGTTGCAAGTGCAAATTCTGCGACATTTGGGGCTCGCAGCCCGTTTCGTTTCCGGTTACCTCATTCAACTGCGGCCTGACGTCCCGCCGCTCCATGGGCCGGCGGGCGCTGCCCAGGACGTTGCCGATCTGCACGCCTGGGCCGAGGTGTACGTGCCCGGCGCCGGGTGGATCGGGCTCGATGCCACCTCGGGTCTCCTCTGCGCCGAAGGTCATCTGCCGCTCGCCGCCGCACCGCACTTTCGCGCCGCGGCTCCCATCAGTGGCTCGGTCGAGCCCTCGCAGGTGGCCTTCTCCGTCGACATGCGCGTCGCGCGCATCGCGGAAAAGCCGCGCCCTACCTACCCATTCTCCGAGGCCGCATGGGCGGCGCTCGACGCGTTGGGCGAAAGCGTCGACCGCGATCTCGCGAGGCATGATGTGCGCCTCACCATGGGCGGCGAGCCGACCTTCGTTTCCATCGATGATTATCAGTCGGCGGAATGGAACACCGCCGCACTCGGTCCGACCAAACGCGCCCGCGCCGACGAACTGATCCGCCGCTTGCGCCAGCGCTGTGCGCCGGGCGGCTTCCTGCATTACGGCCAAGGCAAATGGTATCCGGGCGAGCCCCTGCCGCGCTGGGCTTTCGGCCTTTATTGGCGGCGCGACGGCAAGCCCATCTGGCACAACGCCGCGCTCATTGCGCCGGAGACCGTGACCCATCGGCCGCGCGATGGTGATGCGCAGCGGTTCACGCAAGCGCTGGCAAGGCGCCTTGGCCTCGACGCTGCTTACGCGCAGCCGGCATTCGAAGATCCGCTGGAGCGCATGCGCAAGGAAGGCGAGTTGCCGGACAATATCGAGCCGAGTGATGCCAAGATCGATGACCTGGTCGAGCGCGGCCCCATCATCCGCGGCTTTGAGCGCCAGCTTGGCACGCCCGCGGGCTACGTGCTGCCGGTGCAGTGTTGGGCGGCGCAAGGGAGAAAGGGCTGGGTGAGCGAGTTGTGGCGGACGCGGCGGCGGCGGCTGTTTCTCCTGCCGGGAGAGTTGCCGATCGGATCTCGCCTGCCGCTCAACGCGTTGCCGCATGTGCCGCCGGCCGACTACCCGTACGTTGTGCCCGCCGATCCCATGAGCGCGCGCGGCGAATTGCCCGATCCGCAGCTCCTGGCCCAGGCTACTGTCGACCGCGGCAAAGACGAAACTCGCTGCGGCCAAGGCGCATCTGCGTCGACATTGGCGTCATCGCCTGGAACGGGTGTCCCCGTCCGCACCGCGCTGACGGTCGAGCCGCGCGACGGACGGCTTTGCGTGTTCATGCCGCCGCTCGAGCGGTTGCAAGATTATCTCGAGCTCCTTGCGGCCGTTGAAGCGACCGCCGCCGAGCTCGACATGCCAGTCCATGTGGAAGGCTACGAGCCGCCCGTCGATCCACGCTTGAACGTCATCAAGGTCACGCCTGATCCGGGCGTCATCGAGGTCAATATCCATCCCGCCGCCACTTGGCGCGAGGCGGTCGAAATCACCCGGACGCTCTACGAGGAAGCGGGTTTGTGCCGGCTCGGCACCGACAAGTTCATGCTCGGCGGCCGCCACGTCGGCACCGGCGGCGGCAATCACGTGGTGCTGGGAGGACTGACCGCAGCCGACAGCCCCTTTCTGCGCCGGCCTGACCTGCTCAAGAGCGTGATCCTTTATTGGCAGCGCCATCCGGCGTTGTCCTACCTGTTCTCCGGCCTGTTTATCGGACCCACCAGCCAGGCGCCGCGCGCCGACGAAGCCCGCGACGACCAGCTCTACGAGCTCGAGATCGCGCTCGCCATGGTGCCGGCGCCCGACGAGGGCGAGCCGCCGCGGCCATGGCTGGTCGACCGCCTGTTTCGCAATCTCCTCGTCGACGTCACCGGCAACACCCACCGCGCCGAGCTTTGCATCGACAAACTGTTCTCGCCCGACGGTCCGACCGGACGGCTGGGCTTGGTCGAGTTCCGCTCGTTCGAAATGCCGCCGCATCCGCGCATGAGCCTGGCGCAACAGCTGCTCCTACGCGCGCTGATCGCGTGGTTCTGGCGCGAGCCGCAACGCGGCTCGCCGGTCCGCTGGGGCACCGCCTTGCACGACCGATTCATGCTGGAGCACTTCGTTTGGCAGGATTTTCTCGGCGTGTTGGAAGATCTGCGTGGCGCCGGCTATCATTTCGATCCCCAGTGGTTTCATGCGCAGCGCGAATTTCGTTTTCCGTTCTATGGCAGCGTCACTCACGGCGGCGTCACGTTGGAATTGCGACACGCGCTGGAGCCTTGGCACGTGCTGGGCGAAGATGCGACCGCCGGCGCCACCGCGCGCTTCGTCGATTCCTCGGTCGAGCGGCTGCAAGTGAGGGTCGAGGGTCTCAATGCCGGCCGCCACGCCGTCGCTTGCAACGGACGGCGCGTTCCACTCACGCCAACCGGCCGATCCGGCGAATACGTGGCCGGCGTCCGCTTCAAGGCCTGGAAATTATCGGCCGCGCTGCATCCGACGATCGCTGTGCACGCCCCGCTCACCTTCGACATTTTCGATCGCTGGAGCGGTCGCTCGCTCGGTGGCTGCATCTATCACGTGGCTCATCCGGGCGGACGCAATTACGACACGCTGCCGATCAACTCGTATGAAGCGGAGGCGCGGCGCTTGGCCCGTTTTCAGGGTCTCGGCCACACACCAGGATCGTTCGACTTGCCGGAAGAAGAACGCGCGCTGGAATATCCGATGACGCTCGACCTGCGACGTCCGCCTCATGTCTGATCTCGGCATGATCGGCAATCGCGACAGCGTTTCCGCAGCGGACCTCGAGCCGCTGCTGGCGGGGTATTTCCCGCTGCCGGGCATTTTCGACGAGATGATGGACCGCCACGGCCGCGTGCGGGACCATTGGCAGCCGCTCTTAGCCATGCTCGCGCGGCTGGGACCGCAAGAGCTGAGCCGGCGTTTCGCCGCCGCGGATCGCCACTTGCACGAGTCCGGCGTGTTCTACCGCGTCTACGAGGACGCGTCCGGGGCCGAACGGCCTTGGCCGCTGAGCCACCTGCCGCTCCTGATCAACCGATCGGAATGGCAGACGCTCAAAGCCGGCCTCATCCAGCGCGCCGAACTGCTCGAGGCGGTGCTCGCCGATGCCTACGGGCCGGCCAATCTTGTGCGCGAGCGCAGGCTGCCGGCCGCCGTCATTGCCGGCAATCCGGAATTCCTGCGGCCGCTTGTCGGCATCGCACCGGCTGGCGGCGCACACTTGCGGTTTTATGCGGTCGATGTCGGCCGCTCGCCCGGTGGCCATTGGTGGGTGCTCCGCGACCGCACCCAGGCCCCCTCGGGCTCAGGCTATGCGCTCGAGAATCGCATCGCGCTTTCGCGGGCAATGCCTGACGTTTACCGCGCGCTCAAAGTCGAACGTCTGGCGCCGTTCTTCCAGGCGTTTCAGGCCGAGCTTTCCGCGCTCAAGCGGCAGGATGATTCTCGCGTCTGCGTCCTCACGCCGGGACCGATGAGCGAGACCTATTTCGAGCATGCCTATCTGGCGCGGTATCTCGGCTTCCTGTTGGTCGAAGGCGAGGACCTGACCGTGCGCGATGATGGCGTCTTCATCCGCACCATATCCGGGCTCAGGCGCGCCGAGGTGCTGCTGCGGCGGCTCGATTCCGATTTCGTCGATCCGCTGGAGCTCAACGCGCGTTCGCGTCTCGGCGTGCCTGGCTTGGTGCAGGCGGTGCGTGACGGCAAGGTCGTCATCGCCAATGCGCTCGGCTCCGGCGTGGTCGAGGCGCGCGCGCTGTTGAGCTTCTTGCCGGCGCTGTCCCCGGCCATACTCGGCTGCGATCTTGCGTTGCCCAATGTCGCGACCTGGTGGCTCGGTCAGACGCGCGCCCGCGACGAAGTCATCGATCGGCTCGACGAGATGGTGATCGCGTCGGCGTTCGTCGGCGAGCTGCCGGGTCACGGCGAACAGCGCGAGGTTCTCGGCGCGACGCTCGAGCCCGAGGCGCGCGCGCGCATCCTGGAGGAGATCGCCCATCGCGGCGTCGACTTCGTCGCCAAGGAGGCTGTCGCGCTTTCGACGACGCCGATCTGGCACAACGGCCGCCTCGAGCCGCGCCCGTTCACGCTGCGGCTGTTCCTGGCGCGGAGCGCCGACGGCTGGCGCGTGATGCCCGGCGGCTTCGTGCGCGTAGCAAACGATGTCGACGCGCGCGCGGTGAGCCTGCAGCGGGGCGGTAGCACGGGTGACGCCTGGGTCCTCTCCGACGCGCCGGTGGCGGAGAGCACATTGTTGCCTGCGCCGGATCGCATCAACATCACGCGCGTCACCGGACCATTGCCGAGCCGCGCCGCCGCCAATCTGTTCTGGGTCGCCCGCTACGTGGAGCGCGCCGAGGCGACGCTGCGGCTCGTTCGCGCGCTCGTCAACCGTGTCAGCGACAGCGACGACGATACCGCGCGGGTGGTCGCACAAATCTGCTCGCTGCTGGGCGCGTGGGATGCCGCGCCCACCGAGCCGCCCTACGTCCGGCCGGTGCTCGTCGCCTTTGCCGCTTTGCAAGGCCGCGAGCTCGAGGGGGCGCTTCCCTATCTCGTCGGCGCAGCGCGGTCCGCGGCGTCGATGATCCGCGACCGCTTTTCTCCCGACGCCTGGCGCGCGCTCACCGATCTCTTCGAGCTGATCAACGCCCCGATCGACCAACCGCCGACGGAAAGCGTCATGTTCGAGCGCACCAACGGCGCGTTGCGCATCGTCGCCTCGTTTTCGGGTTTGGCGCAGGAAAATATGAGCCAGCTCGCCGGATGGCGTTTCCTCGAGCTTGGCCGCCGCATCGAGCGAGCGCTTGCAACCTGCCGGTTCGTGCGTCAGTTCGCGTTCGGCAAGCTCGACGGCGCCCTCGACGTCCTGCTGGAGCTTGCCGATAGCCAGATCACCTATCGCATGCGCTATGTGATGGTGGCGGCGGCCGCACCGGTGATCGATCTCGTTGTGCTCGACCCCAATAATCCGCGCTCGGTCGCCTACCAGTTGGCGCGCATCGAGGCGCATCTTGCCGCCCTGCCGCAGCGAAGCGACGACGGCCGCCTGTCGCCGCCCGAGCAGATCGCAACGGCGCTCGTGGCGCAAGTCCGCACGGCTAACGCCGCCGCGCTCGACGGCACGACCTTGTTCGCCGCTGAAGAGA
>CBFGVM010000190.1:0-8136 GCA_965652015.1 uncultured Alphaproteobacteria bacterium | reverse complement strand
GGCCCGCACATGACCTCGACCGGCAAGGTCGGCAACGCCTTCAAGCTGATGAAGGTCGCGGGCGCCTATTGGCGCGGCGATTCCAATCGCGAAATGCTCAGCCGCATCTACGGTACCGCCTTCGCCAAGCAGGAGGAGCTCGACGCCTATCTCAAGCAGCTCGAGGAGGCGGAAAAGCGCGACCACCGCCGGCTCGGCCGCGAGATGGACCTTTTTCACTTCCAGGAAGAGGCGCCGGGCTCGGTGTTCTGGCATCCGAAGGGCTGGACGCTCTATCAGATCCTCGAAAGCTACATCCGCCGCCGCCAAGCCGCGGCCGGCTATGTCGAGGTCAACTCGCCCCAGCTCATGGATTCCTCGCTATGGGTCGCCTCCGGCCACATGGCGACCTTCCGTGAGAACATGTTTCTGACCCAGCCACGCGAAGACGACGAGCGCACCTTCGTCGTCAAGCCGATGAACTGCCCAGGTCACATCCAAATCTTCAAGAATGGTCTGAAGTCCTACCGCGACCTGCCGTTCAAACTGGCCGAATTCGGCAAGGTGCACCGCTTCGAGCCCTCGGGCGCGCTGCACGGGCTCATGCGGGTGCGTGCGTTCACTCAGGACGATGCGCATGTGTTCATTACGGAAGGGCAGATCGCAGCCGAAACGCTCGCCATGAACGACCTCATTCTTTCGATTTACGAAGACTTCGGCTTTCCCGACGTCACCATCAAATTCTCCGATCGCCCTGACAAGCGCATCGGTGAGGACGCGGTCTGGGACCGATCCGAGGCCGCACTGATGCAGGCGCTCAAGGCGTCCGGACGGCCGTGGACGCTCAATAAAGGCGAAGGCGCCTTCTATGGGCCCAAGCTCGAATACGTGTTGCGGGACGCCATCGGCCGCGACTGGCAGTGCGGTACCATTCAAGTCGACCTGAACATGCCGGGCCGGCTCGGCGCCTTCTATATCGACGAGCACTCGAACAAGGTGACGCCGGTGATGCTGCATCGGGCCATGTTCGGCTCGCTCGAGCGCTTCATCGGCATTCTCATCGAGCACCATGGCGGACACCTGCCGCTGTGGCTCTCTCCGCTGCAGGCGGTCGTCGCCACCATCACCGACGACGCCGATCCTTACGCGCGCGAGGTCATTGCTGCCGCGAGCCAGTTAGGCCTGCGCGTCGAGGCCGACCTGCGTAACGAGAAGATCAATTACAAGGTGCGCGAGCACTCGCTCGCCAAGGTGCCGGCGCTGCTCGTGGTCGGCCGCAAGGAAGCGGCGGACCGGACCGTCTCGATCCGCCGCCTCGGCAAGGACGGGCAGGCCGTGCTGGCGCTCGATGCCGCGCTGCGCGCCATCGCCGAGGAAGCGGTGCCGCCCGATGTCCGCAGGATCAAGCAGGCGGCGTAACTGCCTCGTGTGAACGATGGCCGAGCGGCGCGCCGGCTTTCAACAATCCCCCCGATGACGCCTGGACCGGTGGGTCGAATCCCATGCGCGGCGCTGGTCGCAATCCCAGCGCAACAGCGGCTTGACGCGCGGGGTCGGCTGCATGAAGCGGTCGAGCGGCGAGGGCGTGAAACGGTAGCGCTCGCGGCCGGGCAGATCGCTTGGCGGCACGAGCGGCGCCGCGTCTGCCGCGGAAATGCTCGCGAGCAGTATCATTGCAACGAAGTGGCGCAGCCAGGGCATTGTCGCCTTTGCTTCTGGCACGTGACTCGCCAACCACTCTATCGATGTCGACGGCCGTAGCGCCAGCAAGTTCGCCGGCAAGGGTAATCAGCGCGTCAGCGCCCGAGGACCTCGACCTCGCGGTCGACGCCCGTGACGACGCGGAATTCGCCTTCATAGGTCTTGTTGTCGTTGCGGGCGATGGCGCGATAATCGCCCTCCGCCAGGATCACGCGCGGGAACGCCCCGATCGATTCCTTGATCACGTCGCCGCCGGGTGTGAGCACCGACCACTGCGTATTGGCGCGGGCTTCGCCGCCCCGCTCGTTTACGAGCTTGAGCGTAATGATCGCGGCACGATGGTTGATCGTGGCGTCGGTCAACTTGCCGACCTCGACGCGGATGTCGGAGCGCACCGTCGCGTTCGCATCGCCGTAGTTCGACACGACATAGTAGGTGCCCTCCGGCACCAGGACGATGTCGCCGGTCATGATCGCGTTGGCAATCGGGCGCTTGTCGCCGGGCTCGAACTGGCTGCCTTTGTATAGGTCAAACGAAATCTGACCCTGCGGGATGCGTGCATCGCCGACTCGACCTTCGATGCGTAGTCCGCCGGCCGGAATCTCGAATACCTCTTTCATCGCATCGGCGCGCACCTGCACGGTCTTGGTCACGCTCGCGAGCCCGAAGCCGACGCTGACAATATAGGCGCCGGGCGGCAGCACGAGCGTCGGAGCCGGGGCCTTGTCCTCCTTGAACAGGCGCGGCGCACCGTTCTGCTCGGTGCGATAGACACGCCAATGCAATCCGCCGTTGATCGCCGGCAGATCGCGACCGAACCGCGCGCTGACTGCGAGCGCTCCGTGGCCGGGCGGCACCGGCGGCGTGGCGGGCGGGTTGGGTGCGGCATGGGCCTGCGCGGCAGGGTTAGCCGGCGAGTGCAGCAGAGGTCCTTTTGGCGCCACGGGCGCCACATTGCCGCTCGGCGGCGTGGAGCTTTGCCCAGGCGGGACCGATGGCACGTCCCTCGGCGGACGCAACGTGAAACTGTCGGAGCTTTGTGAGCTTCCGAAGAATTGAGCGTCGGCCGTCGCGGACAGCGCCGCGAGCCACACACTGGCGGCCAAAACGAGTTGGCCCCCCCTGCCCGTCCTCGTCCCCCCAACGCCCATAGGCCGCGGTTTTCGACCGCAATCGCGGCAAATTCAAGCCCTTAGCAGCGCGTTGCCAGAGGGTTTGTCGCCATTGCCGCCCTGTGCTAGGCGCAACCGCCGCGAAGATTTGCGCCTGCCGCGCTAAATTACGATTTCTTGGAGAGGCGGAAATCCGCCCGCTGACGCGCATCAAGCCATGCCCGACGCTCTCGAACTGCTCAAGACCCGCCGCTCCATCAAACCGGTCGAACTCGCTGGCCCTGGCCCGTCCGCCGCCGAGATCGAGACGCTGCTGACGATTGCTTCGCGCGTCCCCGATCACGGCAAGCTTGTGCCCTGGCGCTTCATCATCTTCGAGGGTGAGGCGAGGTTCGCCGCCGGCGAGGCCATCGTCGCAGCGTTTCGCACCAGATACCCGCAGGCCAAGCCCGAGCACATCGACGCCGAACGCAGCCGGTTGGCGCGAGCGCCGCTCGTCATCGCGGTCGTGAGCCGCGCTGCCCCGCACGTGAAGATTCCCGAGTGGGAACAGGTGCTGTCCGCGGGAGCCGCCGCGATGAGCCTCGTGTTCGCCGCCCACGCGCTCGGCTACGCTGCGAACTGGATCACTGAGTGGTACGCCTATGACCCCAGCGTGCTCGCCGCGCTCGGCCTTATGGAGCACGAACGCATCGCCGGCTTTGTCCATATCGGCCGGCCGAGCGCAACGCCCGAGGACAGGCCGCGGCCGCCGCTCGAGGCCATCGCCACGCGCTTTGCCAACCGGTAGCCATCACCCGATCCGTCGTCTTTGCAGCGATTCTGTCGGCGAATTTACGCCGCGCCTGTCGAGGGCATAGGCAGAATTCGGTGGCAATTTTTGCGCTGCATAAATCTCGTATAAACGCGCCTTTGGCAGCTAACTCTAGGCAAAATAGCAATTTTTAATAAACGTCCATCACGGCCGGTTCAAAATATTGTGCATTGCACACGCATTCGCTTGGTCACAAATTCAGCGCGGACGGATAGTCCAATAGGAGAAAACCATGAAGACGCTAGTTGCTGCCGCCATTCTTGCAATGGCGATCGCCTCGCCTGCTCTGGCGCAACGGGCGCAATCGGCGCCCCAGCAAGGCTATCAGTCGAACGGCTATTACAACGGCTACCCTCTGCAGGACTGGTACCGCGACGACAGCTATTAAGCCAACTTCCGAAAAATCGAAGGGGCGGACGCATGTCCGCCCCTTCGCATTTTGCAATGCTGAGCGCATGCAGCCCGGCGCAGTCCCGCCCTGGCACGGCATTCAAACGGGAAGCGCGAAACCGGCGGTTGGGGAAACCGCGCGTGGGCAACGGTGAAAATGGCGGAGACGGAGGGATTCGAACCCTCGATACGGCTTTAGACCGTATAACGGTTTAGCAAACCGCCGCCTTCAGCCACTCGGCCACGTCTCCGGCGACGAAACTTCCGTATCGGCCACGTCGGGACCGGTCAAGGACTGGGTCGCTGCAATTACCCAAACAGCGGTCTCGCGCAGGCACGCCTCGGTAAATTGGCCTTCGCCATCCAGCCTGCAAGTCAGCGCGCTCGTTGATTGAACAGAACCGCGCGGACTTTCGGATCTTTCATGTCGACGTGAAACGCCGCGTCGACCTTGACGGACAGGCCGCGTTTCACCGCCGGACGCGCCAGCATAGTTTCGAGCCAGCGCCTGACATTTGCAAAGGCGCTGAGATTGTGGCCATGACGCTCGGCGCGGCTCGCCCAACCGATGCAAGCAATGTCGGCGATCGAATACTTTCCGGCGAGGAATTCTCGGTCCTCGAGCCGCCTGTTCATGACGCCGTAGATTCGATTCATCTCATCGCTGAAGCGCTCGATCGCATAAGGCAGTTTCTCCGGCGCATAGTTTCGAAAGTGGTTCGCCTCCCCGGCCTTGGGGCCGAGATTGGCCATCTGCCAGAACAGCCATTGGTCGACTTCGACGCGAGCGCGCTCGTCCTGCGGATAGAACTTTCCGGTCTTGCGGCCGAGATATTGCAAGATCGCGCCCGACTCGAAGATCGAGATCGGTTTGCCGTCCGGGCCATCGTAATCGACGATCGCCGGCATGCGATTGTTGGGAGAGATTGCCAGGAACTGCGGCTTGAACTGATCGCCCTTGGAAATATCGACCGCGATCACCGTGTAAGGGAGCGCGCACTCCTCGAGCATGACTGTGATCTTCCAGCCGTTCGGAGTCGGCCAGTAATAGAGATCGATGGGTTTCTTGCTGCCTGCGCGCGGTGCTGTTTTGACCGACCTTGGCGCGGATCGCATCTTGCGCCGGCGCTTCTTTTGCTTCTCAGCGGTGCGGGCCATGAGCATCTCTCTCAAGCCGGGAGCAAACCGCTCTTTAGGTCCGCCGCGGAGAATCCGCAACCAACGCAGCTCCTAATCTTCGGTGAACTTTAGCAGGCCCAGCCGGGCGCAACCGACGGGTGCTGGATGCCGCCGAACCGAACGTCGCTGACTGGCTAGCCGGGGAGGATGAGATAAACGCCAGGACGGCGATGGCCGCATGGGCAGCCGCACGCGTAAGGCAGCGCCCGCTCGGCCTGAAAATACCGAGGGCGTCGGCGAGAGCCGGGGCTACGAGTCCGCCAGCGGAATTCTGCTGCGGCGAGGTGCGGAGGTCTTCCGTCGCCTCTTCTTCACCGTTCCCGGCGAACCGAGCCGGTGAAGCTCGAGCCCCTGTCTCGCCGACGCCCTCTGGCGTCGACTGGGCCGGCAATGTCGAAATGCGATGCGTTCACCGCGTTTCGACTTGCGCCGGCCCGTTTGACGCAGTCATCGACGTCGTTCGAAGTCGAAGACTGATGCGCGGCGCGCGCTTACTTCTTCTTCCGGCGCTTGGTCTTCTTTGCGCCCTTCTTCGCTGCCTTCGCCGTCTTCCTTCGCTTCTTCGCCATGCTGCCCTCCTAGCCATGAGTGAGTGGCGATTGTCGTCCCGTGCCCGCGGGGATCGCGAGCACTGCATTGGGATTACTACAGCGCGATAAAAAAACCAGTGTTTTTGCACGATGAAGCGCGGCCGCGTGCGCATCACCACCACATCTTGCGCCTCGAGCAGGACCGGAACGGCGCGCGACATCGTCTACGGCGCAATTGCGCAACGGCGCACGCGATCCTTTTCCGATTGCTCGGAAATGTCGATGACATAAGGCTTTTCGCCATGTTCTGATTTCCGCGCGATTGCAGCGAATGCGGCAAGTGCGCGAGACTCGTGCGGTTACGAGCGCCCCGCAACCAGGCATTAAGCATACCGAGCAACTTGTGCAAAAAATCTTCTGTGAATGGGTCCGCAAACCTGCTTGCAAGCGCCCGATGCGGCACGAATCGGGCGAATTGGCCTGCGAGGTGATTCGCTGAAACGATGGAGACAAGGACAATCCCGACGGATAATTGACGTCGCTCGTCGTTGCTCGCTCGCCCCGCTCACCGCGCTCGCTCGTCGATGTTCAGAGTCCGAGCTTCGTCTTGAGCAGTTCGTTCACCGCCTTCGGATTGGCTTTGCCGCCGGAGGCCTTCATCACCTGACCGACGAACCAACCGATCAGCGCGGGCTTCGCTTTGGCCTGCTCTGCCTTGTCAGGGTTCTGGGCAATGAGGTCGTCGACGAGCGGCTCGATGGCCGAGAGATCGGTCACCTGTGTCATGCCGCGTGCGGCCACGATCGCCCGCGGATCGCCGCCTTCGCGCCAACAGATCTCGAACAAATCCTTGGCAATCTTGCCCGAAATGGTGCCGGCCGAGATCAGGTCGAGCATTGCGCCGAGCTGTGAGGCCGACACCGGGGAGGCAGAAATGTCCTTGCCCTCTTTATTGAGTCGACCCGCGAGCTCGTTGATAACCCAGTTGGCGGCGGCCTTCGCATCGCGGCCGTTTGCGACCGCTTCGAAGAAGTCGGCGGTTTCCCGCTCGGCAACCAGAACGCCGGCGTCGTAGCCGGAAAGGCCGTAATCGCGTGTGAAACGCGCCTTCTTCTCGTCGGGCAATTCCGGAAGGTGTCGCCTGAGCTCGTCGACGTAAGCGGCCGTGAGCTCCAGCGGCAGAAGATCAGGATCGGGAAAGTAGCGGTAATCGTGCGCCTCCTCTTTGGTACGCATGGAGCGCGTCTCGCCCTTGTTCGGATCGAACAAACGCGTCTCCTGCTCGATTTCACCCCCGTCCTCCAGAATTTCGATCTGACGCCGCGCCTCGTAGTCGATCGCCTGACCGATGAAACGGATCGAGTTGATGTTCTTGATCTCGCAGCGCGTGCCGAGCGGCGCACCGGGTTTGCGCACCGATACGTTCACGTCGGCGCGCAGATTGCCCTTCTCCATGTCGCCGTCGCAGGTACCGAGATAGCGCAGAATGGCACGCAGCTTGGCGACATACGCCTTGGCCTCCTCGGCCGAGCGCATATCCGGTTTCGATACGATCTCCATCAGCGCCACACCGGCGCGATTGAGGTCGACGAGCGACATGCTGGAATGGCGGTCGTGCAGCGATTTGCCGGCGTCCTGCTCGAGGTGCAGCCGCTCAATCCTGACAGTCACGCTCTCGCCGTCCAGCAAATCGACGAGAACCTCGCCCTCGCCCACAAGCGGCGATTTGTACTGGCTGATCTGATAGCCCTGCGGGAGATCGGGATAAAAGTAGTTCTTGCGATCGAACACCGACTTGAGATTGATCTGCGCCTTGAGTCCCAGGCCAGTGCGCACCGCCTGCTTGATGCACTCTTCGTTGATCACCGGCAGCATGCCGGGCATGGCCGCGTCGACGAGGGACACGTGCGAATTCGGCTCGCCGCCGAACGCGGTCGACGCGCCGGAAAAGAGTTTCGATTGTGAGGTCACCTGGGCATGGACTTCCATGCCGATCACGACCTCCCAATCGCCGGTTGCGCCTTTGATGGGCTCGGATTTCATCAACGTATTTTCCGCCAACTCATGCCGCGACGCTGCGCCCGCGCTGCCGTCCTTGGCCGTTTGTTAAATGCTCGCGCGCGGTGCCACAAGACTGCCGCAGTTCCAACGCCGCTGGCCAGGAACCCGGAACCGGCGGAGGCGTTGGATTTACGTCCGAATGATCGGAGACGGTGATGAACGACAATAGAGCACGGAACGGGGCGCTGGGTGCCATTTTGGGCGCACTGATTGCCGTCGCGTTTGCGGTATTCCTGCTCACTGGGGGGGAGCATATGGGTAAGAAGACCGTCAATAGCGATGCCGATCTCCCCCCGATCGCAGAGGGGAAAGGTAAATAGTTAGTCTGCTCGCGGTCGCTAGGCCTGCGGCCTTTCGCGGCACCGGGCCG